>CAZUKJ010000121.1:0-5161 GCA_964620855.1 uncultured Oscillospiraceae bacterium | reverse complement strand
GCTGTTCTGGCCGTTGTTAAAGAGGGCGTCGGCGCGATCGTCGAGGTCAACGCCGAGACCGACTTTGCTTCCAACTCCGACAAATTCCAGGAGTTTATCGCTGACATCGCCGACGTGATTGCCACTCAGGCTCCGGCCGATCTGGATGCGCTGATGGCTTGCACCTACCCGGGCACCGACCGCACCGTCGAGGAGACTCTCCCGGAGAAGATCCTCGTCATCGGCGAGAACATCAAGGTTCGCCGCTTCGAGCGCTATGAGACCGGCATCACCGTTCCGTACGTCCACATGGGCGGCCGTATCGGCGTTCTGGTCAACCTCGAGGTTGAGGGCATCGACGCTGCTGCCGTTACCGAGCTCGGTAAGGACATCGCGATGCAGGCTGCTGCTATGAACCCGCGCTTCTTTGACAAGAGCGAGGTCAGCCAGCAGGTTCTCGACGAGGAGAAGAAGATCCAGCTGACCCTCATGGCCAACGATCCGAAGATGGCCGGCAAGCCGGAGAAGGTTCTCGAGAGCATTGTCAACGGCAAGATGAACAAGTTCTTCGAGGAGAACTGCCTCATGCAGCAGGCGTTCGTCAAGGAGAACAAGGTCTCTGTCGAGCAGCATGTTGCTGCTGTTGCCAAGGAGCTCGGCGGCAAGATCAATGTCGTCAAGTTCGTCCGCTTCGAGAAGGGCGAGGGCATCGAGAAGAAGGTCGACGATTTCGCCGCTGAAGTCGCTGCCGCCGCTGGCCTGAAGTAAGTTTTTCAACTGCAAGGTGGGAGAAGGAAGCTTCTCTCACCTTGTTTTTTGTTGCCCGGAAAGATAATTCATGATACAATCCCATCAATGAGTCAGGAGGGGTGTTCGTGTTTACCTGTGATAAAGAGAAATGTATCGGCTGCGGCAGCTGTGTGCGCGCGTGTCCGATGGGTGTGTTGACGCTTGAGGAAGGCAAGAGTACGATTCAACCACGCCGCCGCTGCATTTCCTGTATGCATTGCGCTGCGATCTGTCCGACAAAGGCCGTACACTTTGACGAGCTGGCCGACGGTGCGGATTATCCTGCTGCGCCGGAGTCGGAACTCGAATTCCTTATCAAATCACGCCGTTCTGTCCGCAAATTCTCTGGCCGACTTCCGCTTCGCGAGGATATCGAATGGGCGCTCAATGCGGCAAATTACGCGCCCAGCGGAAAGAATGTGCACGCGAACCGCTGGACGGTTGTGTACGGTCAGGAGCAGACGGACGCTTTGACACAGGCGGTGCTCGACGTCTGCAACAAAACCGGAAATGCTCCGGAACTGCCAAAGCTTTTTGAAAAGGGAACCAATCTGATTACCTGCGGCGCGCCGTGCATGATCGTAGCCTGGTCGCCGGACGATACGCTCAATCCGGTTGTCGATCCGGTCGTTGCGCTGACCACGGTGGAACTTCTTCTGGTCAGCCGTGGCTATGCGACCTGCTGGGGCGGTTATCTGAGACAGATTTCCGATGTGGACAACGGTCTGCGTGAGCGCCTCGGTATTCCGGAAGGGTGTCGTGTCCGCTGTGCGCTGATGGTTGGCTTTCCCGGCCCGGAGCGCTATCGTCATATTCCGTATCGTCCGCTTGCTGAGATCCGGTGGGTGGAAACGCCGGGCAGTGAATTGTAAATGTATCAGGACGATGCGATTATGAAGGTACTGAAGGCAATTTGAAAGGATTGGAAAGAAATATTGCGTATTGAATTTTGATTTGCTTTCGGATATACTAACTTAGTAAACGCTAACAAGGAGGTCATATTCATGGCTATTATCACGAAAGACACCATCATTGGTGAGATCCTCGATATTGCTCCGGAGACTGCGCCGCTGTTCTATTCCATCGGCATGCACTGCCTGGGCTGCCCGTCGTCTCGCGGTGAAACCGTCGCTGAAGCCTGTGTTGTTCACGGTATCGACGCCGATGCGTTCATCGACGAGCTGAACTCGATGATCGGTAATTCCTAAAAGGAGGCTTTATGCCTCCTTTTTTCTTAAGTCTGTGCAGATTCCGATTTCTGAACGGCTGAAAGCGTGTGCCGCCCTGATCCCCTCCGGCGCACGTCTGGCCGATATTGGCGCCGATCACGGCTATCTGGGGATTTATGCGCTGAAAAACGGGTTGGTCAGCCATGTTCTGGCAACCGATATCCGCGAACAGCCGCTGGCAAATGCAAAGCAGAATGCGGCGCGCTTCGGAATGTCCGGTCAGATGGAATTTCGTCTGTGCAGCGGCTTGGAACTTGTTGGAGCAGATGACGCAGACACATTTGTTATTTCCGGTATGGGTGGAGATACGATTGCCAACATTCTCGACGCCTGCCCTTGGGCTGCCGACGAAAAATACACCTGGATCCTGCAGCCGAACACCTCGGGCAATGATCTGCGGCGCTATTTGTCGGAGCATAACTGGCGCATCGAGCGCGATACGTTGATCCTTGAGGGGAAATACCTATACAATCTGCTTCAAGTCCGCTTCGGGGCAGGTCAGCCCCTGACGCCGGGACAGCATTACGTTTCGCCGCAGCTGCTGGAAGATGGCAGCGCCCATCTGGGGAACTACTTTGATCGTCTGCTGCGCGGTTTGGAAAACGCAGTGCAGGGGATTGCAAAGTCTGACCGGCCGGAGCTTGCGGCCCGACTGGAATATTATCAGACTGCCTACCGGGAAGTTCGTGAAATGAGGGATACTTATGTCAACTGTTCGTGAGATTGAACAGGCGCTGTTTTCTGCCGCGCCTTATTACATGAAAGAAGACTGGGATAACATTGGTCATCTCTGCGGCCGTTCGGATGCGAAGGTCAGCCGTGTGCTCGTGGCGCTCGACCCGTTTCGTGAGGTTGTACGCGAAGCGGTCGACTGCGGAGCGCAGCTCGTCGTGTCGCATCATCCGGTGATTTTCGGCGCGGCCAAATCCGTGACGGATGCCACCGAGACCGGAAGAACGCTGCTTGAAGCCATTGAACACGGCATTGCCATTGTCTGCATGCACACCAATCTCGACTCTGCGCCCGGCGGTGTCAATGACCGTCTGGCAGAGACACTTGGTCTGACGGAACTGAACGTTCTCGATCCGGCCGGTAAGGATGAGCAGGGAAGAGACTACGGAATTGGCCGTGTCGGATCTGTTCAGGAGCAGACGCTTGAAGAGTTTCTGCCGAAGGTCAAGGCGGCGCTGGGGTGTGACGGTATTCGTTATGCCGACGCAGGTAAACCGGTCTGTAAGGTCGCAGTTGGCGGCGGCGCCTGCAGCGATATGTTTCCGCTCGCACTTGCACTGGGCTGCGATACGTTCGTGACAAGTGATGTGAAATACAACGGATTTATTGATGCCAAAGATGCCGGGATTAACCTGATTGATGCGGGACACTATCAGACCGAGCAGGTCGTTGTGGATCATCTTGTTGCGCTTTTGCGTGAGAAGTTCCCGGATCTGGAGATTATCAAGTCTGCGCTGAAAACAGATGCGGCGCAGTGGTTTTGATAAACGGTTGCCAGATCAGACAGAATGTGCTATAATTTTTTGCTGTAAGTTTTTAGATAAGGGGAGATCTGACATGTCCGGACATTCCAAGTGGCATAACATTCAGAAGACCAAGGGCGCGCAGGATGCCAAGCGCTCCGCCGCCTTTACCAAGATTGCAAAAGAAATCATTGTCGCCGTCAAAACCGGCGGCAGCGGCGATCCGAACAATAATTCCCGCCTTGCGACCGTCATCACCAAGGCGAAAGCGGCCAATATGCCGAATGACAACATCAAGCGTACCATTGAGAAGGCGCTTGGCACCGGCAATACCGACAGCTATGAGAGCGCGACCTATGAAGGCTACGGCCCGAACGGCGTTGCGGTTATCGTGGAAGCGCTGACGGACAACCGCAACCGTACCGCCTCGAATATGCGCCATTACTTTGATAAGTACGGCGGCAACCTTGGCGCGACCGGCTGCGTTTCCTGGAGCTTTGACCAGAAGGGCGTGCTTGTCATCGACAACGAGGATGGCGACTATGAGGAAGACGCTGTGATGATGGACGCGCTGGAAGCCGGCGCCTCCGACTTCGAGCCGGAAGAGGATGTTTTCACCGTCTACACCGATCCGGACGATTTCAATGTGGTCGTCGATACACTGACGCAGAAGGGCTACAGCTTTGTTTCCGCGCAGGTCGAAATGGTCCCGCAGAACTACACCAAGCTTGAGAGCGAGGACGATATCAAGAACATGACAAAGATGCTTGAAATGCTCGAAGATGATGACGACGTCCAGAACGTTTGGCACTCCTGGGAAGAGTAATACCAAAAGTAACCCGGCCACAAAATCGGCCGGGTTACTTTTGATATGGGAAGGAAAGCCCTGCTCTTGACAAGTTCCGAAGTTCTGATATTATGGAATTGTGCAGATCAACAGAGAAAGGGCGGGCAAAGCTTATGATCGGGATTGTTCCAATTATTCTTCTCGTCGTATATTTTTTAATCGAGTATTTTGTTGCGGGTTGGTTTTATGAAGTCGTAGAAGCAAAAGGATATCGTGACAGGAAATATTTCTGGATATGCTTCTGGCTTGGAATTGTCGGCTATCTGTTGGTGATTGCGCTACCAAACCGCAGTGAAGTTGCAGCTAACAAGAGCGCTGGAACGGAAGAAGATAAGACAACATCCTGTCCGCATTGCGAAAAAAACATTATGATTCCGAAAGGAACGATTGATGCGTTTTGCCCGTGGTGCGGCGGCAAAATTAAATGAGAATAAACCAAAGGGGCTGTAAAAAAGGCCCTTAGAGAAAAGCGTTGGGTCTCCGTATGGAGGCCCAACGTGTTTTTTATTTTAACGGCAATCGGCTGGTTACTCCACGGGATCAGCCCTTTGATTCAAAAAAGCCAGAGGAAACACTTCCGTGTATCCTCTGGCTTTTTTCTAAGGCTGTTTTTACATACCCTTTTGCTGTTTACTGGACATGAATGGTCACAGCTTCGGTTTGTACCTGATTGCCGTACTGGTCAGTGATCACACAGTAGACCTGACGGCCGTTTCTGGCCTTGGTCATCTCGAAGGAATAGACATCAGTCCGCATGGAGGACCTGGTAAACTCCGTTGCACCGACATCTTTGAAGTACCACTGATATTTCAGTCCTTCGCCATGGGCTTCCACGCTGACCG
>CAZUKJ010000120.1:0-5165 GCA_964620855.1 uncultured Oscillospiraceae bacterium | reverse complement strand
CGAAGTGCGCTCTTGCGCCGGTTCACTGTTTTCTGATTCGTTGCCACAGTGCTTTGTGGCAGACTCGATGTTTTTTGCGGCAGGGTATTGCACCGCAGGGCCGGATATGATACTATTATGTCAGGCGATATATCGCGACGCATAATAGTTGAAGGAGGGATGCGCGATGGAACAGCAGCCGATGACAGAAGCCATGTATTACATCCTGTTAAGCCTGCTGCGGCCCGGCTACGGCTACGGCATGATGCAGCGCATCCGGGAGCTTTCCGGAGGCAGATTGCAGATGGGGCCGGGCACACTCTACGGCGTGCTGACACGCATGAAAAAAGAGGGTCTGATTGTTTTGACATCGGAGCAGGAGCGGCGCAAGAACTACGAGATCACCGAGGCGGGGCGGCAGGCTCTGCTCAGTGAGTACGAAAGGCTGAAGCTGCTGGTGCACGACGGTGCGATGCTGGAGGAAGAGCTATGAAAAGAAAATATGTACGGCATTATGAAGATTATGCCATCGGCGCGAACGAAGCGCTCTATTGCGCGATGGCGCAGAAGGGCTGGCGGCTTGTCAGGCGCGGCGCGTGGCTGAGCCGGTTTGAAAAGGCCGGGCCGGAGGCGCTGCGCTACCGGATTGAGCTGGCGTCGCCCGCGTGGCTCGACGAGGCGGAATTGCCGGAAGAGCAGATTGCGGTCTATGAGGACTGCGGCTGGTCGTTTGTCACCAAACACGGCCTGACGCATGTGTTCTGCGCGCCGGAATCGAGCGATGCGCAGGAATTTTACACCGACCCGCGTGCACAGGCGCCGACCCTGAAGGCACTTCGGCGGTCGTATTGCTGGTCGTGGCTCTGGTGCATTGTGATCCTTGGGATCCACTTTCTGCTGTCGCTTTCGATGGGCGGCACAGTCGGGGAGCTGATGGCGGAGTGGTCGGCGGAGCTGACGAAAAAATTGGTGGTCGCCACGTCGCTGATGCTGTGGTATGGCTGTTTGGTCGTCTGGGCGCTGTATCAGTCGATCGTGGGTGCGGTCTGCACGATGCGTCTGCACCGCCGCTTAAAACGCGGAAAACCGATCGACCACGAGGCGAAAACCGCACAGCGTGTCTTGCGGTGGATCGGGACGGCCATTGGCGTCATCGGGACGATTTTCCTGCTGATGAGCGCCGCGCAGTGGCTCGGTCGTGAGACATATGACCTGCCGCAGACGGCAGACGGCCCATATCTGCTGCTTTCGGACTTTGGTGTGGAAGGCGAGCGGACGACACCGTGGTACGCGAGCCACCGCACCAGCGAGTGCGAGCGGGTGGAGTCGCTGCTGGCGGTCTGCTATGACACCAGCGAGTATGTCGAAGCAGACGGCAAGGACTTCTCGCTCTATCACGAGGTGTATGAGCTCAAATGCAGCGGCCTGACGCAGCGCCTGGCGCAGGCACTGATGGCAGACGCCACGTTTGCCCGCAGTGCCGATGTGTTTGAAGAAGTGATGGTCAGTGGGCTGGATCGGGCATGGCGGGCCGGCTATGAAACGGTTGCCATCCGCGGCAATACGGTATGGTACATTACGCTGATTGATTACGAGGATGTGGATGCGGAGGTTCTCGATCTGCTGGCCAATCTGCCGGAATAAAAACGATGCGGTACGCACCCCCGGTGCGTACCGCATTTTATGATTCGGACCTTACGATTCGGAGGAATCGGCCGGTAAATGAACGCGCGGCAAATTCCATTTAAAATGCGCCGCCAGAAAGCGGATGACGACGACAAGCGCGAAGCCGATCAGCGTGGCAATCGCGCTGCCTGCGATATCCCACAGCAGCGCGCAGACAAGCGCGCCGGCAATCGAGGCACAGGCATAGATGTGCTTGGTGAAAATGTAGGGCGTGTTGCCGGCGAAGATGTCGCGGATCACGCCGCCGCCGACGCCGGTGATGACGCCGAGGAACACCACCAGAAACAGCCCGCCGCCCGCGTCCATGCCGACGCTGACGCCGTAGACGGTGAAGCTGCCCAGACCGAGCGAATCCGAGAAAAACAGCAGCCGGTCGAAGATCTTCTGGTTTTTGCCGATGTGCGTCGTGCTGGCAAGGGCGAAGACGATGATCGCCACGCAGATCGCAATGATCGTATAAGACGGCGATGCGAGCATGGTCGGCGGAGAGATGCCGACGAGCAGGTCGCGGATCGCGCCGCCGCCAACGGCCGTCGTGACGCCGAGAATGATCACGCCGAACAGGTCCATCTGCTTTTTGATGGCGGTCAGTGCACCGGAGATCGCGAAGGCGATCGTGCCGATGATGTCAAGAACAACGAAAAAAATTGCCACAGTGCTTCCTCCAAACGAAAAAAGAGTATGGTTCTTGCGTAAGAAGAACCATACTCTGTCTTTTTACCTGAAAGATGCTCCGCATGGCTGCGGATTGCTTCGTCGGTGCTGCGCTTTCCAGAGGCCGGTCAGGATCCAGTCCGTTTACCTGAGAGTGTGACACCTTCGGTGACGCCCCTTGCGGCGTGCTCTCCCGGATCCGTCTGCCCGCGATATTCGATTCGACGATATGGTAGCGAAAACCGGGGCGCTTGTCAAGTCCCATCAGTCTTTTCGGTAGTAGTCCGTTTCGATCATCGCGTCGCTGGTCCGGATGAAGGCTGCGGCCTGCGCACACATCGCGTCGATGTCGACCGACTCGGCCGCGCCCTCGGTCAGCTCGGAGCGTACCTGCGTGCCGGAGTAGAGCACATCGCCATAGACCCAGCTGGCGTCGGAGAAGACGCAGTAGCCCTCGTAGCTGTCGTCGAAGGCGTCCTGACCCAGATAGTCATAGCCGTTGTCGATACCGAACAGGTTCAGCACGGTCGGGACGAGGTCGGCGGTGTTGAGCGTCTTGTCGACGGTGAGCGGCTCCATGCCGTACGACCAGATGAAGCACGGCGTGCGCATCTTCAGATACGGATCATCGACGCCGGAGAGCTCCATGACCATCTCCTGATCGGAGATCGGGTAGGCGTAGTGGTCGGTGAAGGCGACGATGACGGTGTCTTCAAGATGGCCGTACTCCTCGAGCGTCTCGAGCAGCATGGCAAACATGTCGTCGATCAGGCGTGCTTTGCACTCGATGACGTCGAGCGTCTCGTTTTCGTATTTGCCGATGTATTCCGGATAGATATCAAGACCGTACTGCGCAAATTCGTCGTCGTAGGTGTACGGCGTGTGCGCGTTGCGGGTGATGATATAGTTGAAAAACGGCGCGTCGCCGCCGAACATCATCTCGCGCAGCTCCTCGTTTTTGAGCATGAAGCAGTCGTCATAGAGCTCGGGGGAGTCGGCGCTGTCGACGTAGTTTTCGTAGCTGACATAGTTCTCGTAGCCGATGGCCGGAAGCATGACGCCGCGGTTGTAGAAGACCTCGGAGTTGTAATGGAAGGTATTGGCGCTGTAGCCCAGCGCGCGGAACTGGCTCGGCAGGCTCATCGAGAAGTCATTGCCGGAGTACGACAGAGACGAGCGCCCGGAAGTCGGCAGATAATAGCCGACATTCGCGCAGAACTCCGTGTTGAATGTGTGAATGGAGGCATAGATCGGCGTGTAGAAGTTTGTGAAGTTGATGCCCTCGCTCATCAGGCGGCAGATCGTCGGCGTGTCTTCTTCGTTGATCAAAAAGTCGTCCATCGTTTCCATCAGAATGTAGACGACATTTTTGCCCTCAAACAGGCCGGTCATCTCGTTGTCTTCGTGCGCATCGCGTGCGGCGTAGAACGCGTCGGCAGACTGCTGCTTGGCTTCGAGTGCCTGCTGGTACGACGGCAGCAGCGGCTGAATGTGGTGGCGGATGATATCCTGCGTCACAAGCTGGTAATAGCCGCAGACGGTAAAGACCTTTTCCGCGTCGTAAAACGTCGAGTAGATGCCGTAGCTGTTGATCGTCTGGCGGAAGACGTTGGCATTGTACTTGTCCTTGGCCTCGTAGGCCAGACAGTCCTGAAGGATGTAGTGCTTGGCGGTCATTGCACCGGCCATGACGGCGACGCACAGCGCCAGATGATACCATTTGCGCCGGAAGCGCGGCAGGAGCAAAATGCCGATGACGCCGATGGCGATCAGCACCGCACTGGCAGCGTAAAACAGCGGCGTCAGCCCGGAGAGAATCGTGCCGGTATACTCGGCGCCTTCGGAGAAGTGGACAATGTCGGACAGCCAGATCATGTGGCCGAGGATCAGGTGGCAGCCGGCCTGCCCGAAGGCGAACAGGGCGCAGGCAAAGTAGCCGATTCCGTAGAATACCTGACCGAGTCGGCGCGGAAACAGCAGCACCGCCGCCGCGGCGACAATGGCCCACATGGCGCTCATTGAAACGCCGTAGAGGTCGGCTGTGTCGATAAACAGCCGCAGATACAGCTCAATGGCCAGCAGCGAGAGCACGAGCCACGCCGTGCCGAGAATATCGCGCGCCGCGGGAGACAGATGCACGCGGCCAAGCAGTTGTCGGATAGATTTCATTCGATCACTCTTTTGCTCTGGATTCTGAACTATAGCTTACACGATACGGAAGAAAAATGCAAATCCAATTCCCACCGCGTTGACTTTCCGCAGCCGAAGGCCTATAATGCAAAAAAACGGAAACCACACCATGGAGGAAATACGATGCTTGCCATTACGGAACTTCTCGATCTGGAGCACACGATTGCGGCGGATCTTTTCGCGGGAAAAACGTACCCGTGGGAGGTGCTCGCCGGGATTAAGGGGTTTATCCTCGAACTCGGTAAAACTCTGCCGGAGGAGGAATTTGACCACCCGGCGGAGGATGTCTGGATCGCCAGGGATGCGAAGGTGTTCCCGTCGGCGCACATCGGCGGCCCGTGCATCATCGACCACGGCGCGGAGGTGCGCCACTGCGCGTTCATCCGCGGCAGCGCCATCGTCGGGAAAGACTGCGTCGTCGGCAACTCGGTCGAATTGAAAAATGTGGTGCTCTTTGACGGCGTGCAGACGCCGCACTACAACTATGTCGGCGACTCGATCCTCGGCTATAAGGCACACATGGGCGCAGGCTCGATCACCTCGAACATCAAAAGCGACAAGACCAATGTTGTCGTCTCGTCGGCCGACGGGCGTGTGCCGACGGGGCTTCGCAAGTTCGGCGCGGTGCTGGGCGACCATGTGGAGATCGGCTGCAA
>CAZUKJ010000119.1:0-5192 GCA_964620855.1 uncultured Oscillospiraceae bacterium | reverse complement strand
CCTGGCATCTGAAGGAACTGCTGGAGCTGCCGGATGAGAAGGCAAAGCGTGTGACGTTCAATGAGATTACGAAGAACGTGGTCTCGCAGTCGATCAATCAGCCGCGTGCGATTGACCATGACTTGGTCGACGCGCAGCAGGCACGGCGTATTCTGGACCGCATCGTTGGCTATCAGCTCAGTCCGCTGCTCTGGAAGAAGGTCCGCAAGGGCTTGTCTGCCGGCCGTGTGCAGTCGGTTGCGACGCGTCTTGTTGTAGACCGTGAGGAGGAGATCCGCGCGTTTGTTCCGCAGGAATACTGGTCGATTGAGGTGCAGCTCGACCGCGTGGACAAGCCGGGCAGCTTCACCGCAAAGTACTTCGGCGAGGAGAAAAAACGCGAACTCGGCAGCGAGGCAGAAGTCGATCAGATCCTGAACGATGTGAAAAACGCGCCGTTTACCGTCAAATCGGTCAAACGCACGGAGCGCAAGAAGTCACCGGCGCCTCCGTTTATTACCTCCACGCTGCAGCAGGAGGCTTCCCGTAAGCTGAATATGACGCCGCGCCGTACGATGACCATCGCGCAGCAGCTCTATGAAGGCATTGATATCACCGGTGAGGGCACAGTCGGTCTGATCACCTATATGCGTACCGACTCTCTGCGATTGTCCGACGAAGCGCTCTCCGCGGCCGGTGAGTTTATTACCACGCGTTACGGTAAGGCCTATTACAACGGTCCGCGCACCTATAAATCCAAAAACAATGCACAAGATGCCCACGAAGCCATCCGTCCGAGTATCGTCCGGCTCGATCCCGAGACGATCAAAGATGATCTGACCCGGGAGCAGTACCGCCTGTACAAGCTGATCTGGAGTCGCTTCTTGGCTTGCCAGATGACTGACGCCATCTACGATGCCGTTGCCATCGACACCGAATCGGCCGGCCACATTTTCCGCGCCAACCACCAGAGTGTGAAGTTCGGCGGTCACACTGCCGTCTATGAGGAAGGCCGCGATGATGAGCAGGAAGAAAAAGCAACGCCTCTGCCCGATCTGGCAGAGGGTGAACTGCTCAGCCTGACCGGCAGCGACAAGCAGCAGCACTTTACGCAGCCGCCGTCCCGCTATACGGAGGCGATGCTGGTCCGCGCAATGGAAGAAAAGGGCGTTGGCCGTCCGTCGACCTATGCTGCCATTGTTGCGACGATTCAGGACCGTGAATATGTGAACAAGCAGGATAAGCGCCTGTATCCGACCGCGCTCGGCGAGGTTGTTACCGGCCTGATGAAAGAGCGCTTCCGCGACATTATTGACGTGGAGTTTACTGCAGGAATGGAGAGCCGTCTCGATGAAGTTGAGGCGGGCAACGTGGAGTGGAAGCAGGTCCTGCGCGACTTTTACGGTGGCTTCCATCAGGAAATGCTTGACGCAGAGGAAGCACTGAAGGATACCCGCCTGAAAGTACCGGATGAAGTGACCAATGAAATCTGCGAGCTCTGCGGCAAAAACATGGTAATCAAAATCGGTCGCTTCGGTAAATTCATGGCCTGCCCGGGCTATCCGGAGTGCAAAAACACAAAGCCGATCGTTGAGAAAATGCCGGGCCGCTGCCCGAAATGCGGCTCGACGATCCTCAAGCGCAAGAGCAAGAAGGGCTATGCTTACTATGCCTGCGAGCGCGGCAAGGACTGTGGCTTTATGACCTGGGATGTCCCGACGGCGAACGATTGCCCCAAGTGTGGCCAGACAATGTTCAAAAAGTCCGGCCGCGGCCGACTGACGCCGTTTTGCATCAACGAATCGTGCGAGAATTTCCTGCCGGAGGAGAAGCGCGGATATAAGCGCAAGACTGCGGCAGATTCGGCGACGGAGCCTGCTGCAGAAGCGGCGGCGCCGGAGGAGAAGAAGACGAAAACTACCAAGTCGACCAAGTCCGCAAAAACGACAAAAGCTTCTGCCGGCAAAAAGACTGCGGCGAAGAAGACTGTGAAAAAAGCGGCGGAGGAGGCGGACAATGCCTGAGATTACCGTTATCGGCGCAGGCCTTGCCGGATGCGAGGCTGCCTGGCAGATCGCTGAGCGCGGTGTGAAGGTCCGTCTGTATGAGATGAAACCGGAGAAAATGACTCCGGCCCATCACAGCGAGGGGTTTGCGGAACTGGTCTGCTCGAACTCTCTGCGCGGCGACGGACTGCACAATGCCGTCGGCCTGCTCAAAGAGGAACTGCGCCGGTTAAACAGCCTGATTCTCAGCTGCGCGGAGGCTACCCGCGTGGAAGCGGGCGGCGCACTGGCGGTCGACCGCAACGGCTTTTCTCAGCTGGTCACGCAGAAGGTCCGGTCACACCCGAACATTACCGTCATTCCCGGTGAGGTCACGCAGATTCCGGAAGGACCTGCGGTGATTGCATCCGGCCCGCTGACGAGCGATGCGCTCGCCGACGCAATTTTTAACTGGTTTGGCGGTTCGGAATATCTGAGCTTTTATGATGCGGCTGCACCGCTGGTTACCTTTGAGTCCATTGATATGGAGAAAGCCTGGCTGGCTTCCCGCTACGACCGCGGCAGCGCCGATTATATTAACTGCGCCATGAACCGTGACGAATATACCGCGTTTGTGGAAGCACTTTCTGCGGCAGAGGAAGCGGCTGTGCATGGCTTTGAAGACGGCAAGGTCTTTGAGGGCTGCATGCCGGTCGAGGTTATGGCCCGCCGGGGATTTGACACGCTTCGTCATGGCCCGCTCAAGCCGGTTGGTCTGGCTGACCCCAAAACAGGAAAAGAGCCGTACGCCGTTGTTCAGCTTCGCCGCGACAATGCCGACGGCACGATCTATAACATCGTTGGCTTCCAGACGCATCTGCGCCACCCGGAGCAGAAACGCGTGTTTTCCATGATCCCGGGACTTGAAAATGCAGAGTTTGTCCGCTATGGCGTGATGCACCGCAATACATTTCTCGATTCACCGCGTCTGCTCGATCGCTGGTATCGTGCCAGAAAGGACGAGTCCATCGCGTTTGCCGGTCAGATGACCGGTGTGGAAGGATATGTAGAGTCGACCGCTTCCGGCTATCTCGCCGGCGTTAGCATGGCGCGTCAGGTGCTCGGCCAGCCGCTTCCGGAATTTCCGCAGGAGACGGCGATCGGCGCACTTGCGGCCTATATCAGCAACGAATCGGTGATCAATTTCCAGCCGATGAACATCAATTTCGGCATTATTCCGCCGTTGGGTTATAAAGTCAAAGGAAAACAGAACAAGAATCTCGCACTCTCTGAGCGAGCGCTCGCCATTGTCGATGCGCTGGCTGCGGAAGTGTAAGGAGGAGACAGGGATATGAAGATCATTATTGACGCAATGGGCGGCGATCACGCGCCGGATGAGATTGTTCTTGGTGCAGTCAATGCGGCAAAGGAGTTTGGCGTGGAGATCACGCTGGTTGGACGCGGTGCGGAAATTCTCGAAAGCTTGAAAAAACAGGGGATCGATACGCTGCCGGCCGGTATGGAGATTGCCAACGCCGAGGATGTGGTCGATATGCACGACGACCCGTCCAAAGTTATGCACAAGAGAAAAGATTCGTCGATGCTCGTTGCGCTGCGTATGCTCTCTGAGGGCAAGGGCGATGCGATGATCTCGGCCGGATCGACCGGTGCACTGCTGACGGCGGCAACGCTGATCGTCAAGCGAATCAAGGGCATCCGCCGCGCAGCACTTGCGCCGACGATCCCGACCAAGGGCGGAAGCGCTGTCCTCGTTGACTGCGGTGCCAATGCCGAGTGCACACCGGAGTTTCTGCTTCAGTTTGCGTACATGGGCTCGTTCTGCGCCGAAAAGTTTGAAGGAAAGCAGAATCCGCGTGTCGGCCTGCTCAATATCGGCACGGAAGACAGCAAGGGTACCGATCTGCAGCGCGAGACCTATGCGCTGCTGCAGAAGGCCGAGGGGATCAACTTTATTGGAAATATTGAAGCCAGAGAGGCGATGCAGGGCGCGGTTGATGTTATCGTAGCCGATGGATTTTCGGGTAATGTGATGCTGAAATCGGTCGAGGGAACGGCGCTGTTTATGGCCTCTGAACTGAAGAAAATGTTTAAAAAGAATGTCGGTACGATGATCGGCGCGGTGCTGTGCAAGTCCGGCATTGACGATTTCAAGAAGCTGCTTGACTACCGCGAGACCGGCGGCACGATGATGCTGGGCCTGACCAAGCCGGTCATTAAGGCGCACGGCTCGTCTGATGCACGCGCCATCCGCAGCGCTGTTCGTCAGGCGATGCAGGCGGCGGAAAGCGGCGTGACGGAAACGATTGCACAGAACATCAGCAAGATGGTCTTGCCGAAGGAGCGTTCGGGAAATGCTGAGTGAACTGGAAAAGCGGATTGGTTATCGGTTTAAAGATCGCTCTCTTCTGGAAAATGCGCTGACACACAGCTCGTATGCCAATGAGAGCCACAATACGCCGTATGGCAGCAACGAACGTCTGGAATTTTTGGGTGATTCGGTGCTGGGCTTTGCTGTGGCGGATTACCTGTACCATCGGTATCCGGACAAGCAGGAAGGGGAACTGACGCGCATCCGTGCCGACCTCGTCTGTGAGAAGAATCTTGCGCGCGTCGCCACGAGCATCGGCCTTGGTGATTATCTGCTGCTTGGGCGCGGTGAGGAGCCGGAAGGCCGTACCCGCGCAAGCACGACCTCTGATGCGGTCGAGGCTGTTTTGGCTGCGGCATATCTCGACGGCGGCTTTGAGGCCGCTCGCGGGATTGTTCGCCGTCTGGTGCTCGGCATGGAGCAGACAGCGTCTCACAAGGATTTCAAGACGACATTTCAGGAACTGGTCCAACGCAAGAAGGGCCAGACAATTGCTTACCGGATGACCGGTGAGGACGGCCCTGATCATGATAAAAAGTTTTTTGCTGATGTGCTGCTCAACGGCGAGGTTGTTGGCAGCGGCTCGGGCCACAGCAAAAAGGCCGCCGAGCAGGATGCCGCGCGCGCTGCGATTGAAGTGCTGTTCCCGGATGAGGCTATGGATTAAAAAATGCGCTTTCCTTTGCGGAAAGCGCATTTTTGCGTTATGTTGTTTCGCTGATTGTGGTGCAGATGACATGCTCTCCAGATAGAAGCGGCCTCCTGCGAATCCAGCCAGATCAAAATGTCATCTTCGGTCATACCTTTCGGGTAATACCAGCTGTGCCTATCGACGCCGC
>CAZUKJ010000118.1:0-5217 GCA_964620855.1 uncultured Oscillospiraceae bacterium | reverse complement strand
GACAGATCTCGATGGAGTAGTCCGGCTCGGTGCCCATGAAGCTCTCGGGGGAGTATTCATAGCGCAGGTTCATACCGGCTTCGATATACGGCTGGCTCAGTTCGCGAATGAGTTTGGCCGCGTCGACGGCGATCTGCGTAATGCCGTCTTCATCAAGGCCGAAGACAACCTTGCGCTGCAGGGTAGAGGTGGAGTTGTAGAAGTGGAAAATGACATTCTTGCAGCCGTCAATGGCTTCAAAGGTCTTCTGGATCAGGTGCGGACGCGCCTGCACGAGAACCTGGATCCAGACATCGTCCGGAATATGGCCGCCTTCGATGAGTTCGCGCAGCAGTTCGTATTCGGTTTCGGACGCGGACGGGAAGCCGACCTCGATCTCTTTGACGCCGATGTCGCAGAGCAGGTGGAACAGTTCGACCTTCTGGGCGACGCTCATCGGATTGATCAGCGCTTGATTGCCGTCGCGCATATCGACAGAGCACCAGACCGGCGCCTTGGTAATCTCCTGATCGGGCCATGTGCGCTCGGGATATTTGATGTGCGGATATGGGATGTACTTTTCAAATCTCGGTTTCATGGAAGGTCCTCCTTTGGATGTCGTTCCGGAATCAACAGAAAGCCCCGGAACGCAGTTATTGCGTTCCGGGGCGTCATTGAACAATTAACGCGGTACCACCCGGTTCGGTCAGATTACTCTGACCCTCAAGCCTCCAGCAAGGCCCTGGCCTGTAACGCTGCCGCTGCGTCCTGCCCTACCTATCGGACAGGCGACTCAGGGGCCAGTTGCCGCGGGCGCGCCGCACCGGCTTGCACCAACCGCCGGCTCTCTGTGGGAGCGTATGCCCGAGCTTTTCCCCGTCATTGTCTTTGGGTTATTCACTCTAGTTTGCAGTTTACCAGATGAAAAAACCTTTGTCAATGCCTATTTGCCGCAAAGGTCAAGGGCCGGATACATCGGTATCCGGCCCTGTTTTTATGCTTATTTCGCCTCGCCGTCGGACATATTCGGCTCCTGTGTGTACGGGCCGAAGACGGAACTGTCTGCCTGCACGGAAACCTCGCGGCCTTCCATCGCGGCTTCGAACTGCGGACGGTTCATGGTGTTGTTGGCGAGCAGGAACTGCGCGATCTGCTCAATCTTGTCGCGGTTTGCTTCAACGAGCGCAACACACTTGGCATATGCTGTGTCGATCAGGCGCTTGACTTCATCGTCGATATCGCCTGCGATCTTTTCGGAGTAGGACTTGGTCTTTTCGTAATCGCGGCCGAGGAAGACTTCTCCGTCAGCACCGTAGCTGACCGTGCCGAGCCGTTCGCTCATGCCGTATTTCGAGACCATCTCGCGGGCGAGCAGCGTAGCGCGCTGGATATCGTTCGATGCACCGGTGGAGATGTCCTCCAGCATCAGCTGCTCGGCCACGCGGCCGCCCAGCAGAGAGACAATTTGCTCAAACATCTCGTTGCGCGAAGCAAAGCTGCGGTCCTCGCCCGGCAGGGAGATCGTCATGCCGCCGGCACCGCCGCGCGGGACGATCGTGATCGAGTGGACCGGATCGTGCGTCGGCAGATGGTACATCACAACGGCGTGACCGGCCTCGTGGATCGCCGTCAGACGGCGCTCGTGCTGCGAGACGACGCGGCTGCGCTTCTCCGGACCGGCGATGACCTTGAGCATGGCCTCTTCAATATCGGCCATCGTGATCATAAGGCGGCTGCTTCTGGCGGCCAGCAGCGCCGCTTCGTTCATCAGATTGGCCAAATCCGCGCCGGTGAAGCCTGCGGTGGCACGACCGACGACGGCGAGATCGACATCGTCCGCGAGCGGCTTGCTGCGCGAATGGATCTTCAGAATCTCGGTACGGCCCTTGGCGTCTGGTGCGCCGACATAGATCTGACGATCAAAACGGCCTGGGCGCAGCAGCGCGGGGTCGAGAATATCCTTGCGGTTGGTCGCGGCCATAACGATGACGCCTTCATTGTCGGAAAAGCCGTCCATTTCCACGAGCAGCTGGTTGAGCGTCTGCTCGCGTTCGTCGTGTCCGCCGCCGAGACCTGCGCCGCGGCGACGGCCGACCGCGTCGATCTCATCAATGAAGATGATCGAGGGAGAGACCTTTTTCGCCTGATCGAACAGGTCGCGGACACGGCTTGCGCCGACGCCGACATACAGCTCCACGAAGTCCGAGCCGGAGATCGAGAGAAACTGAACACCCGCTTCGCCGGCCACAGCTTTAGCCAGCAGCGTTTTGCCGGTGCCCGGCGGGCCGACGAGCAGCACGCCGCGGGGGATTTTCGCGCCGATGGCGCTGAATTTGTCCGGATTACGCAGAAAGTCGACGATCTCCTGCAGCTCGGCCTTTTCCTCGTCCGCACCGGCCACATCGTCGAAGGTGACTTTCTTCTGCCTCTCGTCGGCAGAGGTCGTACGCGCTTTGCTGAACTTCATCACACCGCCGCTGCCACCGCCGGCCGAACGCATCATGAAGAACCACAGCAGCAGTACAATGCCGCCCATCAGCAGATACGGCAGGAACGATAGCCACCAGGGCGCTTCATAGCCCTGTGGGTAGTCAAACGACGAAATGATGCCGGCTTCCGACTGCTCAAGGATCAGCTCTTCCAGATCGTAGTAAAAGACGGAGAAGCTGGCAAGCTCGTAGGTGATGGTCGTCAGGTCGTTATATGGCTCTTTCAGATCCATCACAAGCACGTCGTCTTCAACAATGAACGACTCGACCTGCTCGGCTTTGAACAGCGCAACGATTTCGGAATAGGTGAGGGAATCCTGCATGGAGCTCTGCGTGAGCAGCGAGATCGACAGCAGCATGATCACGATCAGAACCGCCAGGAAGATCAGATTCCCAAAACGGAATTGCTTTTTCAATGGGGCACTCCTTGCTTACATATAGATTTCCGGCTTGAGCACACCGACATAGGGCAGGTTGCGGTACTGGTCGGCATAGTCGAGACCATAGCCGACAACAAACTCGTTCGGAATGGTGAAACCGGTGTAGTCGGCAGTGATGTCGACCACGCGGCGCTCGGGCTTGTCGAGCAGCGTGCAAACCTTCAAAGATGCAGCGCCGCGGTGCTCAAGCAGACCGCAGACAGCGGCAAGTGTTCTGCCGGTGTCAAGAATATCCTCCAGAATGACGACATGGCGATCCTTGACGTCGATGGAGAGATCCTTGGAGATGGTGATATTGTTGCTGGAGACGGTGCTGTTGCCATAAGAGGAGACGGACATGAAGTCAATCTGGCAGGGGATCGGCACTGCACGGATCATGTCGGCAAAGAATACGACCACGCCGCGCAGAACGCCCACAAACAGCGGGTTCTTGTCGGCGTATTCGGTGGCCAGGATCTCGCCGAGTTCGGCGATGCGCACTTTAATCTGGTCTTCGGTGATCAGGATATGATCGATATCGTCGTGAATACTCATAGCAGTCTGTCATCCTTTTCTATCTGAATATATAGGACCGGTTGATCCGGCTTCGGAAGCCGGTCCAAACTGACGCCGAAGTCCGGCACAGCCAGTACGCCGTCCGCATCGGCAAACACCGGAATGCGGCTGCGCTGTTCGGCCGGGATCTTTCGGTCAATCATCAGTTTTTTCAATGTTTTTGTTCCACCGGTTCGCCGGAGGGCATCGCCGGTTTGGCGCGGACGCACACAAATATCCGCACCGGTATAGTGTACCGCAAAATCGCAGGGAAACTCGTCGGTTTGTCCGGGCTGTGCAATTTGGCAGCAAATCCGGAGGCAAAGCGCCGGGATCTCGGTTACGCCCGGGACTTGCAGACAAACGGGCGAGAACTCCTCCGGCGGCGCTTCGTGCACAAACACGAGCCGGTCGTATCGGCGGGCGGCAGACCATCCACCGGGAAGATCGATCCGTGCGGATGGGCCGCAGGAGGCGGCCAGTGCACAGATGGATTCAATGTGGCGGCTGGAAAAATCGGAGATGCCATGCTTTTGCAGAAGCTGGCGGATCATCCGCCGCTGCAGCGCATCCGGCTGGGAAAGGAATGCCTGACACGAGAGCTCGCCGGAGCACATCGCGTCATCAAGCGCCTGCGAGGCAAGCTGCTCAAGCAGCGCATCTTCCTGCCGCATCCGTTCCGCTGCGGCCTGCGACCGCTGTGCGATGGACGGATTTTCTGCTTTCAGCAAAGGAATAACGGCATGACGCACCCGGTTGCGGAGATAGTCGTCTGAATCGTTGGAGGCGTCGATGCGGTATGGCGTGTTTGTCTGATCGAGGTAGGCCAGCACATCTTCTCGAGTGACGCGGAGCATGGGCCGCAGGATCCGGCCGCGCACCGGCGGAATCCCGGAAAGCCCCTTGAGCGACGCACCGCGGATCAGGTGCATCAGCATCGTCTCCAGATTATCGTCTGCCGTGTGTGCAGTCAGAAGATAGGCCTGCGGATCGAGCCCAAGCAGAAAGTCATAGCGCAGCCGACGGGCGGCCTCTTCCACGCTTTCGCCGGTTTGCGACGCTTCGTGCGCCACATCGGCTTCACCGCGTGCAAACGCGATGCCGGAGCGGGAGCAGTAGCTTTGGACAAAGGCTTCGTCCGCTTCGGACTGCTCACCGCGCAGACGGTGGTTGAAGTGCGCGCAGGTGATGTGCAGGTGCAGCGTATCTTGCAGCGAGACTGCTGCGTGCAGAAGCGCCATGGAGTCCGGGCCGCCGGAAACGGCGCAGACAATGCGGGCGTCCTGCGGCAGATGCTGCTTCAGGAACCGAAGCACCTCAGCCGTCATGTTTCCACTCCCTGTTGGCAAAGGTGGTGTACTGCGGCAGCCACTGGAGCTTGACCGTGCCGGTCTCGCCGTGACGGTTTTTGGCTACGATGGCTTCCGCAATGTTCTTCTCTTCAGAGTTTTCGTTGTAATAGTCGTCGCGGTAGAGGAAGATGACCTCGTCCGCGTCCTGCTCGATGGAGCCGGATTCACGCAGGTCGGAAAGCATCGGACGCTTGTCCTCGCGCTTCTCCGCCGCACGGGACAGCTGGCTCAGACACAGAACGGGGACGTTCAGCTCTTTCGCCATAATTTTTAAGGAACGGGAAATCTCACCGACTTCCGCGGCGCGGTTGTCGGATCGTTTGCCGCCTGCGGTCATGAGCTGCAGGTAGTCGATGACGACAAGCCCCAGCGTGTCGCCCAGACGGCGGCACTTGGACTTCATATCCGCGACGGAAAGCCCCG
>CAZUKJ010000117.1:0-5267 GCA_964620855.1 uncultured Oscillospiraceae bacterium | reverse complement strand
TTCTGGCCAAAGATGTTCTTGCGGCCGTTTGCTGCCCATTCATCAGCAAGCTCAGCCATGACAGATGACGGGGTGATGGGGTAAATAGCGGCAACTTCGGTGAACGCATAAGCAACATGCGCTGCAGCGGTATTGCCGTCCATGGATTTAAAAGCTCTTGCCATGATTGAAACCTCCATTTTTATGAATTGAATTAATTTTAACACATTATTTAGTGAATGGTAAGTCTCTGGACAGAAAACAATTGCTTTTCTCACATTCACACCAACATTTCAATCGAATTGCTATAAAAAAATGCAACTTGCATAAACAAAATTGTAATTCCGGGGCGAATGCGTTATAATACCATTTAAAAGCATGACAAGGCGGTTTTACAGCAATACGGAGAGGAGGGGCACACCATGTATAAAAGCGTGATTTCTCTGGGCCTGAACGGCATTGAAGGCTATGAGGTTCAGGTGGAATGTAATATTACAAACGGCATGCCCGGCTTCGATATCGTTGGCCTTCCGGATGCTGCGGTGCGGGAAGCCCGTGAGCGTGTCAGATCGGCGGTCAAAAATTGTGGATTTAAATTTCCCGTCAGCCGTATTACGCTGAATCTTGCTCCGGCCGGTACAAAAAAGTCCGGAACGGTGTATGATCTGCCGATCCTTATGGGGATTCTGGCGGCGTCCGGTGATGTTAAGCTGCCGAAGGAAAAATGTGCATTTCTGGGGGAACTGAGTCTGGACGGTAAGCTGCGTCCGGTCAACGGTGTGCTGCCGATGGCCTTGTTCGCGCAGAAAAACGGGGTGGAGTCGCTCTTTGTTCCGGCGGACAATGCTGCAGAAGCAACGCTTGCCGGCGGCATGACGGTTTACCCGGTTGCAGACGTGCGGCAGCTGGTTGCCCATCTGCGCGGCGAAGTGCTCATCATGCCGCAGCCGGAATGGCAGCTGAGCACACAGCGGGATTCGCTGCTCGATTTTTCGGACGTGCTCGGACAGGAAAATGCCAAGCGTGCGCTCGAAGTTGCGGCTGCAGGAGGGCATAACGTGCTGTTGCTCGGCCCTCCCGGCTCGGGAAAAAGCATGCTGTCAAAGCGTCTGCCGTCGATTCTTCCGGATCTGACCCGCGATGAAGCGTTGGAAGTCACAAAACTGTATTCGGTGATGGGTCTGCTGCACAGCGATCATCCGATGATTACGGAGCGTCCGTTCCGCAGCCCGCATCACACGATCTCGTCGGCCGGTCTGGCCGGCGGCGGATCGAACCCGCGGCCCGGCGAAATTTCGCTGGCGCATATGGGCGTCTTGTTTCTCGACGAACTGCCGGAATTTAAAAAAGATACACTGGAAACCCTGCGCCAGCCTCTGGAAGACGGTACCGTGACGATCTCGCGCGTCAGCGGATCGGTGACATATCCCAGCGAGTTTATGCTAGTGTGCGCAATGAATCCGTGCAAATGCGGCTGGTACGGCCATCCGTCCGGGCGCTGCACTTGCTCTCAGCTCGCGGTGGATCAGTACTTAAGCCGGATTTCCGGCCCGCTGCTTGACCGCATTGATATCATTGTGGAAGTGCCGTCGGTGGAATTTGAAGAGCTTTCCAGCCGTGTAAAGGCAGAGTCGTCGAGCGCCATCCGCGAGCGTGTGAATGCGGCCCGTAAAATTCAGCAGCAGCGCTATCAAGGCCGGTCAAATCGGTGCAATGCGGCGATGGATGCCGCAGACGTGCGGGAGAATTGCGCGTTGGATGAAGCGTGTACGGCACTGATGAAGACGGCCTTTGAACGGCTGAATATGACTGCACGCAGTTATGACAGAATATTGAAGGTTGCCCGCACGATTGCGGACCTTGAGGGCGCAGAACAGATTGCGCCGATGCACATTGCTGAAGCGATCCAGTACCGCTCGGTGAAACTGGGAAGAAACTGAAAGAGAAAGTCAGAGGAGATATCACTATGAATGAATTGTTTTTGCTGAAGCTCGGCGAGATCGTCCTGAAGGGACAGAACCGTCGTTCCTTTGAGCAGCAGCTGATGAGCAATATTCGCCGTCGTCTGAAAAGCTGCGGTGAGTTTAAACTGAAGACGGTCCAGTCGACGGTTTATGTCGAGCCAATGAACGATGCATGTGATCTTGACGCTGCATGGGAGATTTGCAGCTGTGTGTTCGGCGTTGTCTCTGTTTGCCGCTGCCGCGCGGCCGAAAAGTCGATCAATGCGATCTTTGAGACGGCGAAGGAATACCTTGGTGACGAGCTTTCGATGGCAAAGAGCTTCAAGGTCGAATCCAAGCGTTCGGACAAGCGCTTTCCGTATAATTCCATTCAGATCTCGCAGGAGGTCGGCGGCCTGCTGGCAGAGGCGTTCCCGGAGGTGCGCGTGGATGTGCGTCGCCCGGAATACACTGTCTATGTTGAGATTCGTGAAAATGCGGCCTATGTCCATGGGCCTGCACAGCCGGGCGCGGGCGGCCTTCCGACCGGCGTCGGTGGCCGCGCGGCGGTGCTGCTCTCCGGTGGTATTGATTCGCCGGTTGCCGGTTATATGATGGCCAAGCGCGGCGTCGAGCTCGAATGTGTTCACTTCTTCTCGTATCCGTATACTTCGGAGCGTGCGAAGGAGAAAGTGCTTGAGCTTGCCCGCCTGATGACCAAATACTGCGGTCGCATGACGGTCAATGTGGTTGGCTTTACCGAAGTACAGGAAGCCATCCGGGACAACTGCCCGGAAGAATACTTTACCATCATCATGCGTCGCTTTATGATGCGCATTGCAGAGCGTGTGTCCGCGGAGCACGGCTGCTTGTCTCTTGTCACCGGTGAGAGCCTCGGTCAGGTAGCCAGCCAGACGATGCAGGCGATGGCGGCGACCAATGCCGTCTGCACCATGCCGGTGTTCCGTCCGCTGATCGGTATGGACAAAGAGGAGATTGTCACCATCGCCCGTAAAATCGGTACGCTTGAGACATCGATCCTGCCGTATGAGGACTGCTGTACAGTCTTTACGCCGAAGCACCCGAAGACCCGTCCGACGCTTGCTGCGGTCGAAGAGGCAGAGAAAAACCTTGATGCAGAGGCGCTGATCGAGCGTGCCATCGCCAATACCGAGAAGCTTACGATCAAGTATTATGAGTGAAGACCTGTCTCTCAGAGCCTTTGAAGCACTGAAATCAGCGGGGAAGACCTTCTCCGCGGCGGAGTCGTGTACCGGCGGGTTGATCGGCAAACGTATGACCGATCTTCCCGGCAGTTCTGCCGTATATCCGGGCGGCTTGATCGTCTATTCCGATTTTGCCAAGCAAGAATTGCTTGGCGTGCCGCAGCAGATACTGGAATCGGAAGGCGCGGTCTCTGAGACCGTTGCGCTGGAACTGGCGCAGCGTGTGCGGCTGAAGATGCAGACTGATTTCGGGATCGGCGTCACTGGGATTGCCGGGCCGGACTCTGACGGCAGCGGAAATCCGGTTGGCTTGATCTATGTTGCGTGTGCCGATCATATGACGACATGCTGCTGTCAGCTTCGTCTTGATGGGGACAGAAATGAGAATCGTGAAGCGGCAGCGGACAGGGCTTTTGCAATGCTGATCGAAGCAATCGAGGCATAAATGACGGGCCGGTTGTAAAATAGAACCGGCTGCAATGGGGGCGCGTGTTCCTGGCGGGGGGAGTGTGAAGGGGGCGGTTTTAGAGCCCCTCTTTACGTTCAATCACCCACCCACAGGCGATGCTTTGCAGGAAGCGGATTGCTTCCTGCAAATTTAAAAGGGAGCGCTGCAAAAGCGGAGTCCGAATAGGAAAACAAAGATTCCGGACCACAAGCACAAGCTTGTGGTCCGGAACTGTTTTCAGCCATTCCCGCCGGCGCTTTGCGGCAGTTCAAGGCGTTTTTTCGCCGTGCTACTGGATGTAACACAAGAAAAAAACAACGAAGAAATGACGCAAATGGCCAAGGGAAGGGGCTGTGGTTTCTTATGAGGACGCAGCTAAATGCAACACTCCCTTTTATGTGGATGGGTTACTCAGAATCGTCGCTTTCTGCATAGGTCGGGTCATAATGGACAATGATACCGTGATCCAGCAGGGCTTGCACATCTGTGATCGGATTATAGAAGGCATCGACCTGAATCAAATTCCGGCACACGGCGAGTGAAGTGATCTCGGAGACTTCGTTGTAGTCAATGTTGACAAAGTTGAGGTATTCCAACGTGGAAAGCGTAGAAATGTCGGTGAGTACATTGTGTGTCATCGAGAAATCATAGAGCGTGCAGCCGTCGGCAAATGTGGGCAGCGTCTCGATCGAATTGTAATCAAAATTGATAATTGTTAGCGCGGCCATGCCGGACAGGGATGAGACATCGCTGATCTGATTGCTCGACAGGTCAATGACAGACAGCTTCGTGCAGGCGGCCAGTTCGGATATGCTGACGATCTCGTTCGAGCCGGCATAGAGTTCGGTCAGCTGCGTCAGGTTGCCGAGTGCGCTCAGGTCGGCCACGCCGCAGCTTGTGACGTCGAGATAGGTCAGGTTGCGGCAGCTGGCAATGGCGGCCAGAGAGTTGATGCGGTTATGAGCAACATTCAGCGATTCAAGCGACTGCAGATTGACCAGCGAGGCCAGAGAAGTGACGGCATTACCGGAGAGATTCAGCGTTTTCAGCTTTGTCATGTTCTCGATCACAGAAATATTGCCGATGCTGTTGCCGGAGAGATTGAGCGTTTCAAGATTGGTCAGATTCGCCAAAGCTGCAATGGAGGAAAGACCGCAGTCGGACAGATCAAGCGAGGTGAGATAGATCATTGTGCCGAATGCTTCGAGTTCGGTGGCGTTGATGCTGCAGCCGGGCATCGAGAGCGTCCTGAGTGAGGAAAGAACACTGATCGGCGTGAAATCAATGCCGCGCATATTGACTGCGTAGAGGGATTCAAGACGCTCAAACCAGACAAGATCTTTGAGTGTGGTCAGACCATCCGGAAGAATCAGCTCTTTGATCGTCCAGATCTCGCTGGAATAGATCGTCTGGGTCTCGTCCTTGCCGAGCAGCGAGCGAACAGTCTGCTCCATTACAGGGTCGGCAAAGGAGATTTCTTCGTCGACCTGACCGATCGTATATCCGGCGGTGGTCAGGGGACTGACGAGACCGTTTTCATCGACGACAATGGCGCTGATGACAGTTTCGCCCTTGCTGAGCGTGACCGGGCCGGTGTACGGCGAGGAAAGTGTTGGATATTCGCTGCCGGTCATCAGGTAGACCGTACCGCCGGAATAAGAGACGCTGACT
>CAZUKJ010000116.1:0-5298 GCA_964620855.1 uncultured Oscillospiraceae bacterium | reverse complement strand
GGGAGTGTTGCAAAATGCAACACTCCCTCTATGTTTTCTTATTCGGACTCCGCTTTACGGCAGTCCTTTTTTGCTCAGACAATGGCCGCAAGCAGGTTTTTAGCATACAAGACGGCTTGGCTACATAGTAATAGGACAGATAATAACCCAATGCAAGGAGGAATCTGTATGGCCGAGCGCAGCATTTATGAACAGATCGCGCAGCGGACCGACGGTAATATCTATCTGAGCGTGGTGGGCCCGGTCAGAACGGGAAAATCCACCTTTATCAAACGCTTTATGGAAGAACTCGTCATTCCGAATATTGATAATGTCTACAGCAGAGAACGAGCCAAAGATGAACTGCCGCAAAGTGGTGCGGGGAAGACGATCATGACGGCCGAACCGAAATTTATTCCGGATGAAGCGGTGACCATCTGCCCGGATGGCGTCAGCAGGCTGTCGGTGCGGCTGGTTGATACGGTCGGGTATATGGTCGACGGTGCAATCGGCGCGACGGAAGACGGTATGCCAAGAATGGTGACGACACCGTGGTTTGACCATGAGCTGTCGATGACAGAAGCGGCTGAGCTGGGCACGAAAAAGGTGATGGAAGACCATGCAACGCTTGGACTGGTCATAACGACCGACGGCACGGTGACCGACATTGCCCGCGAGGATTATGAATCGGCGGAGGCGCGGTCCATCCGCGACATGCAGGCAACAGGAAAGCCCTTCGCGGTTCTGATCAACTCGTCACAGCCGAAAGGGGACCGGGCGCGTTCGGTGCAGAAGCATCTGGAAGATACATATGGCGTCCATGCCGCAATTGTGGATTGCCTGGCGCTCGATGAGGAGACCATCGGCTCTGTGCTGCGAGAACTGCTGGCGGAATTTCCGCTTCAGCAGGTGGAGATTCATTTACCCGGCTGGTTCGACTCGCTCCCGGCAGATCACAGCCTGAAAACTGAGCTGTATGCCGCTATGCTCGACCGAATCGGGAACACCGAGCGGATTTCAGATGTGGAATCTGCAATCCGGTCGCTGACGGAATTGGAGACGGTCAGCGCATGCAGTGCCTATCAGGCCGATCTTGGAACTGGAACAGTCAGTGCTGCACTGAGTTTCCCGGAAGATCTGTTTTACACCGTTTTGGGAGAACAGTCCGGGTTTTCGATTCGAGGTGACGCCGATCTGCTCGCGCTTCTGACGCGGCTTGCGGCAGTCAAGCGGGACTACGACAAGATTGCCAACGCACTCGATGAAGTGCGCGCAACCGGATACGGAATCGTGATGCCGCAGCAGGAGGAAATGACGCTCGAAACGCCGGAGATTGTCCGCCGTGGTTCGAGCTACGGAATCAAGCTCCGTGCCAGCGCACCTTCAATCCACATGATGCGCGCAGACATCCAGACGGAGATCAGTCCGATGGTTGGTGATGAACGGCAGTCTCAGGAGCTGATCAGTTTTCTTCTCGGGGAATATCAGGACAATACGGAGAAGCTCTGGCAGAGCAATATTTTCGGAAAGTCGGTGTATGATCTCGTCAGCGACGGCCTGACAAGTAAACTGACGAGAATCCCTGCAGAATCGCGCTGCAAATTCAAAGATGCGTTGGCGCGGATTATCAATGAAGGCTCGGGCGGGCTGATCTGCATCATCCTGTAATGGGATTCAGGGCGTATCCATCGGATACGCCCTGAATGCTGGAAATGCAAGTTTCAACTAAATACTAGCAAGAAAAGTTTGGTATTTGGCGGTTTTTGGTTTAAAAACGCACAAAACAAATGGTTATTTGCAAGTTCGATGCATGGAATTTGCGGATTTTTCTCTTTGCTGCTTGAAAAATATACGCTGCGGTGATAGGATACTTCCAAGAAAGCATTTTTCGCAAAGGAGCGGATCTTTTATGGCAATTCAGAACACGTATTTGGCTGAAATTTACGCTGGTCTTGCAGCGCGTAACGGTGAGCAGAAGGAGTTTCTTCAGGCAGTTGACGAGGTCCTTGAGAGCTTGGAGCCTGTGATCGCAGCGCGTCCGGAGCTGCAGAAAAATGGCGTCATTGAGCGCCTTGTTGAGCCGGAGCGCACGATTATCTTCCGTGTTCCGTGGGTCGACGACGCCGGGAATGTCCGCGTCAACCGCGGTTACCGCGTGCAGTATAATTCCGCGATCGGCCCGTACAAGGGCGGCATCCGCTTCCATCCGAGCGTCAATCTGTCCATCATTAAATTTCTTGGCTTTGAGCAGATCTTCAAAAACAGCCTGACCGGCCTTCCCATGGGCGGCGGCAAGGGCGGCTCCGACTTCGATCCGCACGGCAAGTCCGACGGCGAGGTTATGCGTTTCTGCCAGAGCTTTATGACGGAACTGTACCGCCATGTCGGCGCAGATCTTGACGTTCCTGCCGGTGATATCGGTGTCGGCGGCCGCGAGGTCGGCTATATGTTTGGCCAGTACAAGCGCATTAAAAATGAGTTCACCGGCGTCCTGACCGGTAAGGGGATTCCGTTCGGCGGTTCGCTTGCCAGAACCGAAGCGACCGGCTACGGCCTTTGTTACTTCACCAATGAGATGCTCAAAGACAGCGGAAAGAGCTTTGAAGGCTGCCGCGTGATTGTCTCCGGTTCGGGCAATGTTGCGACCTATGCCAATCAGAAGGCAACGCAGCTCGGCGCGAAGGTTATCGCTATGAGCGATTCCTCCGGCTATATTGTCGATGACAACGGCATCGATTACAAGGTCATCAATGAGATCAAGCAGGTTCGCCGTGCGCGCATCAGTGCTTATCTGGAATATGTTCCGGGTGCAAAGTTTGTGGAAGGCAGCTCCGGCATCTGGACTGTCCCGTGCGATATCGCACTTCCTTGTGCAACGCAGAATGAGCTGCAGCTTGAAGGGGCGCAGGCGCTGGTTGCCAACGGCTGTTTTGCCGTTGCCGAAGGCGCCAACATGCCCACTACGCCCGACGCCGTTGCATATCTGCAGAACAATGGTCTGCTCTTTGCACCGGCCAAGGCGTCCAACGCCGGCGGCGTTGCCACGAGCGGTCTGGAGATGAGCCAGAACTCGCTGCGCCTGAGCTGGAGCTTTGAGGAAGTGGATGAGCGTCTGCAGGGCATTATGAAGAATATTTACGCCAATGCCGCAACGGCTGCCGATCGCTATGGCTTTACCGGCAATCTGGTCGCCGGTGCAAACATTGCCGGCTTCACCAAGGTTGCCGACGCGATGCTCGCGCAGGGGATTGTTTAATACGGAAAGACCGCCGCAGGAATTGCTTCCTGCGGCGGTTAATTTTGCACGAAACTGCCAATGGCAGCGGGGAAGTCCGGCCATTGGCTTTTTATTTGTACAACGACCGGTTCGCGAATGGTGTTGACAGAGAGCACTTATTTCGTTATAATGCTATATAGCAAATATGCTAAATAAAGAGGCGAAGAAATTATGAATGAAACCTTTTTTCAGGCGCTGTCGAATCCATATCGCAGAGAAATTATCAAGCTCCTGAAATGGAAAAACATGAATGCCGGTGAAATCGCAGAGCATTTTCAGATCGCGCAGCCGTCGGTTTCGCGTCATTTGGATGTGTTGAAAAAAGCAGAAATTGTAACGGTGGAGCGAAAGGGAACACAGCTGATCTACTCTTTGAATCTCTCTACGGTGCAGGAAATCTTTGTCTATATGACACAGCTGTTTGAGAAGCAGGAAGAAAGCAGGGGGGACGGTTATGCACCTGAAACATGCTAAACGCGCATTGACCGGTCTTTCGCTTGCTGCGCTGGCTGTTTCCGCCTTCGTGCGAAGTTCTGCTCTGGCAGCGGTTCTTGTCTTAGTTTGCATGGCGGCGTCTCTTGCGATTTTATATCCCAATCTGGCCGGCCTGTCGAATGTCTCGGAGGACAACCCCAAGGTAAAGTCACTCAAGTCTGTCACCATTTTTACCGCTGGGTATCTTGTCGTAGTCATTTTGTTGGTGGTTGCTGCAGAGCATGGTGTGCTCGATCGTTTCGCCGCAGGAATGTCAGAGAACCAACGCAATATCGCTTCCAAATTGCTGATGGCGCTGCTGTTGGCGGTGCCCATGGTGTTCTTTGGAAATGCCGCGCCTAAGATTCCCTTCAATCGTTATACCGGGTTAAGACTTCCGTGGACGGTGCGGGATGAGGAAACTTGGATTGTCGCCCATCGCGTATTGGGCTACATCTCCATTCCCATTGCCATTTTGCTGTTTGCCAATGTTACAACCGATATGTCGCTGGACACTTATGTCAAGTTCTGGTGGCTCGGAGCTGTGATCCTTTGGATCGCAATACCGGGCGTCATATCCGGCGTGTTCTACTATAAAAAATGGAATACGATATAAAGGGAGTGTTGCAAAATGCAACACTCCCTTTTTAGGGCATAGATTATTCCAAACTGAGACCGCCAACAGGATCATTTTTCGCCGTACTGCAGGAGGGAATGATTTCGGGTTCCCGATACCGGTCAAATGCCGTAAAATTGTATTGAACGGAATTTTCTTTGATATTGGGATGGTTGAAGAGCCGGCTTATTTTGCGTTCAGGATTGCCATGAATTCTTCACCGGTAATGGTTTCCTTATCGTACAGATACATCGTCAGTTCCTGTAGCTTCTCCCGGTTTTCCATCAGAAGCCGGCGGGCCTTTTCATGCTGCTTTTTCACAAGTTGAACGACCAGTTCGTCTACCTTCGTTTGGGTTTCGGTGGAGCAGGCGAGGCTGGCGTCACCACCCAGATATTGGTTCGTAATGGTTTCCAGCGCCACCATATCGAATTCTTCGCTCATACCATAGCGGGTGATCATGGCCCTGGCAAGCTTGGTGGCCTGCTCAATATCGTTGGAGGCGCCGGTGGAAACAGAGCCAAGCATTACTTCCTCAGCAGCTCTGCCGCCTGCATAGGTTGCGATCTTGCTTTCGATCTCTTCTTTGGTCATCAGGTAGTGGTTGTCCTGCTCCACCTGCATGGTGTAACCCAATGCGCCTGAGGTTCTCGGAATAATGGTGATCTTCTGAACGGGCGCGCTGTGGGTCTGGAGTGCAGCCACCAGTGCGTGGCCAATCTCGTGGTAGGCAACCGCCATTTTTTCTTTATCAGTAAGAATGGCGTTTTTCTTCTGGTAGCCTGCGATGACAACCTCAATCGATTCCTCAAGATCTGATTGATTGGCAAACTTTCTGCCGTCACGAACAGCTCTCAAAGCGGCTTCGTTGATGATGTTGGCAAGCTCGGCGCCGGAGGCACCGGAAGCCATGCGTGCAACGGTTCTCATGTCCACATCATCTGCCAGCTTG
>CAZUKJ010000115.1:0-5333 GCA_964620855.1 uncultured Oscillospiraceae bacterium | reverse complement strand
CATTACGCGCGGCTGGCCGGCGATCAGCACATTGAAGTTGCAGCCGAAGCTGTCCTGCAGCGAAGACATTCGCATGAGCTTCTGCATCAGCTTGTCCGGATCAGTACCGCGCTTGAGGTCAATGGCGAGCTTCAGGCCCGACAGGTCCGTCTCATCGCGCATGTCAGCAATCTCCCGGATCTTTCCGGCTTTAATCAGATCGGCAACCTTGTCCAGAATCGCCTCGGTCGTCGTGGTATACGGGATCTCATAGATCTCGATCAGGTTGCCCTCTTTGAGATAGCGCCAGCGGCCGCGGATACGGAAGCTACCGCGGCCCGTCTCGTAGATCGCGCGCATTTCATCCGCGTTGTAGAGGATCTCGCCGCCGGTCGGGAAATCCGGTGCGGGCAGAGTCTCAAGCAGATCCGCATCCGGATTCTTAATCAGTGCAATCGCCGTCCGGCAGACTTCCGCGAGATTGAATCCGCAGATATTTGACGCCATACCGACAGCAATGCCGCTGTTGTTCGACACCAGAACATTCGGGAAGGTCGTCGGCAGCAGTGTCGGCTCCTTGCGGGTGTTGTCGTAGTTATCAACGAAGTCCACCGTATCGGCGTCGATGTCGCGGAACAGTTCGGCACAGATGGGATCAAGCTTCGCCTCGGTATAACGGGATGCAGCATAGGCCATATCGCGCGAATAGACCTTGCCGAAGTTGCCCTTGGACTCCACAAACGGATGCAGCAGCGCTTCATTGCCGCGCGCCAGACGCACCATCGTCTCATAGATGGCGCTGTCACCGTGCGGGTTGAGCTGCATGGTCTGGCCGACGATGTTGGCAGACTTTGTCCGGTTGCCGTTCAAAAGGCCCATCTTATACATAGTATACAGCAGCTTGCGATGAGACGGCTTGAAGCCGTCGATCTCCGGAATCGCACGGGAGATGATAACGCTCATCGCGTAGGGCATATAGTTGACTTCCAGCGTCTGGCAGATCGGCTGCTCCAGCACTTCGGCGTGCAGGCCGATGACGTTGGGATCGGTAAAATTATGCTTGTTCTGCTGCGGTTCCTTCTTCTTTTTTGCCATAAACCCCTCTTACTTTTTCGCGTTCTTCGCGTTCTTCTTGGCCTCCATCTCAGCCTTCTTCTCAGGGTCGATAAACGGCTTCTCCTTGCAGTACATGCAAGTCTGCGTATAGAGGTTTCCCATCATATTGACCTTGATCACGCGGCCGCAGTACGGGCATTTTCCCCAGTTGAAGTTAATGATGAAGCCAATGACCATAAATACACCAAGGGCAATATACAGATACTTCTTCACCTGTTCCGCGCCCTCAAACGTGGCAATGACAACCACAAGCGCGATTGCAAGACCATAGAACAAAGTGGAAAGTTGTTTTGCAGTTTTGAATTTCATATGTTTGACCTCCAGTTAAGAAATATCCGCCAGATCAAGGAACTCATAGCCGTGCTCTGCAATATGCTCCTTGCGGGCCATCAGGTTATCGCCCAGCAGCATCTCAAACATGAGCGCGGTGCGCTCGGCATCTTCGGGCACAACCTTGATCAGCCGGCGTGTTTCGGGATTCATCGTCGTCATCCACATCATTTCCGGCTCGTTTTCGCCGAGACCTTTGCTGCGGGAGACCGTATACTTTTTCCCTTCCAGATCCTTGAGAATCTTATCCTTTTCCGCATTGGAATATGCGAACCAGGTTTTTTCCTTATAATTGATTTCAAACAGCGGGGACTCCGCAATATAGACATACCCCTGCTCAATGAGCGTCGGCGTCAGGCGGTAGAGCATCGTCAAAATCAGTGTGCGGATCTGGAAGCCGTCAACGTCCGCGTCGGTACAGATGATGACCTTGTTCCAGCGCAGGTTCGACAGATCAAAATTCGACAACTCCTTGCTCTTTTTTCCCGAGACCTCTACGCCGCAGCCGAGAACCTTGATCAGATCCGTGATGATCTCGGATTTGAAAATGCGGTCATAGTCAGACTTCAGACAGTTGAGGATCTTTCCGCGAACCGGCATGATGCCCTGAAACTCCGCGTCGCGCCCCTGCTTGACCGAACCAAGTGCAGAGTCGCCCTCGACGATGTAGATCTCGCGCTTTTCCGGATCACGGGATCGGCAGTCAACGAACTTCTGCACACGGTTGGCGATATCAATGCTGCCGGAGAGTTTCTTTTTGACTGCCGTGCGGGTACGGTCTGCCTGCTCACGCGAGCGCTTGTTGATCAGCACCTGATCGGCAATCCGGTCCGCCTCGGCCTTATTCTCAATAAAATAGACCTGCAGACGTTCGCGGAAGAACTCCGTCATTGCCTCCTGAATAAACTTGTTGGTGATGGCTTTCTTGGTCTGGTTCTCATACGAGGTAATCGTCGAGAAGCAGTTCGTCACAAGTACAAGGCAGTCCGTAACGTCCTGAAACGTGATCTTCGATTCGTTCTTTGTGTATTTACCGACCGATTTAATATAGTTGTCGATCGCATACACAAATGCGTTTCTGGCTGCCTTTTCCGGCGCGCCGCCGTGCTCGAGCCATGAGGAGTTATGGTAATACTCCGTCAGGCTGATGGAATTGGAAAAGCACAGAGACGCAGAAATGCGCACCTTGTACTCCGGCTTGTCCTCACGGTCGCGGCCGCGTCGCTCTGTCTCCCAGAAAACCGGCACGGTCAGCGCTTTTTCCTCAGTCAGCTCTGTGACATAATCGAAGATGCCATGTTCGTAGACGAACTCGGTCGTCTCAAACTTGCCGGGAGAGACCTCGTTGCGCAGGCGGAACGTGACGCCGGCATTGACAACGGCCTGGCGCTTCAGGATATCCTGATAATATTCCAGCGGCACATTGATATCGGTAAAAACATCAAGGTCAGGCTTCCAGTGGAACTTCGAGCCGGTCTTTTTCCGATCGGCAGGTTCCTTCTGCAGCTTGCCAACGATCTCACCTTTTTCAAAGTGGAGTGAGTACTTTGTATTGTCGCGGTGGATCACCGCGTCAAAATATTCCGAAGAACACTGCGTCGCACAGGCACCGAGGCCGTTTAAGCCGAGCGAATAGGTATAATCGCCGCCGTTCACATTATCATACTTACCGCCTGCATACAGTTCGCAGAAGACAAGCTCCCAGTTGTAGCGCTGCTCCGACTCGTTCCAGTCGACCGGGCATCCACGGCCAAAGTCCTCAACTTCCACCGAGCGATCAAGATAGCGCGTAACAATGATCTGGTTGCCGTGACCCTCTCTGGCCTCGTCGATGGCGTTCGAGAGAATCTCAAAGATTGCATGCTCGCAGCCCTCGAGGCCATCCGAGCCAAAGATGACGGCCGGACGCTTTCGGACGCGGTCTGCGCCCTTGAGTGCGGAAATACTGTCGTTTCCGTATTGCTGTTTTTTGCTCATAAATTCCTCACAACATTTGGTGTACAAAATGGCACAATAACCCAATATATATTTTAAAGTATATTTGGTTTGACCAAAAAAGTCAAGTCATGTCCGCCCCTGATGTCCCCCTCATTGGGCTGCGCTGTCGGCAAACGAAACACGCGCCGGACGCCGTGCCGTATTGGCAGGTGTCCGGCGCGTGTCTGCACCTATTATAAATATGTACGGAGCAGACGATTGCCCACTCCGGCACAGTTGGCCTTTCCGGTTGCCTTCTGCGGCTTTTTCGCATCGTTTCCACGCATCATGATTGTGCGATACACTTGACACAGTGGGCCGCTTTGCCGTTTGAAAGGTCATGTCATAACTGTGTTATGAGGTTCTGATCTTCTTCCTGCCGCGCGCATCGTATGCAGGACCGTCCGGCCTTGACGGTTTTGGCGCCGCTGCTTTTTGTGTCCGAAGCTAGTATGCATCAGCACACCGCTTGTATCCGCGGAATTTTCTTCTATCGCGCACATATATATGTCGCAGGGAAAGGAAGTGGACAATCTTGGAACAGGTTTTGCTTTACGGGGCGGCAATTCTGGCCGCCGTGGTACTGCTGCGCGTGATGGCGCTGCCCATCCGCAGGATCTTCAAGCTGCTGATCAACACTGCCTGCGGATACGCGCTGCTGCTGTTGTTTAACATTTTTTCCGACACCGTCGGTTTCTCTGTACCCGTCAATGCCGTCACATCCATTGCCGTTGGCCTGTTAGGTCTGCCCGGCTTCGGTCTTCTGCTGCTCATCCGGTTTCTGTCGCTGCCCTGATGCCATACGCCGGTGCGGCGTCACACCCCACTCCGGCAGCGGAAGACGCTGCATCGCCCCAAAAATCCGATCCTTCAGATCCGGGTATGTCGCTGAAAGTGAATAGACCAGTTCTTTGATCTCCTGCCGACGCGTGTTCTTATCTGCAGGGCAGGTGTTGTGGACAACCGGCAGCTCCATACGCTGCGCGAAATGCTCGATCGTCTTTTCCGGAACATAGAGCATTGGGCGAATCTGCGTCACATCCGTCCGGTCAAGATATGTTACCGGCTGGAAGCAGCTGATGCGGCCTTCATAAATCAAAGACATCACAAAGGTTTCCACCGCATCATCATAATGATGTCCCAATGCAATTTTCTTGATTCCCTGCTCTGTGATGGCATTGTGCAGCGCGCCGCGCCGCATTTTTGCACACATGGAACAGGGATTTTTTTCTTTCCGATAGTCAAAAATGATCTTACCGATCTCCGTTTCGATCCGCTGATACGGTACACCGAGTGAGGCGCAGTATTCCGCCACGGGTGTAAAGTCCATACCGCCAAGTCCCATATCAATCGTAAAGGCGGAAAGCTCGTAGCCGCCGGGATAATATTCGCGCAGCGCGGCCAGAATTGTAAGCAGCGCAAGCGAGTCTTTGCCGCCGGAAACACCGACTGCAACACGGTCTCCGGGATCGATCATACGGTAGTCATCGATGCATCGCCGCATCAGGCCCATCAGTTTCTGCATAACTATCTCCAAAAAGTGAATTTGCCTTTGAAGCATTTGAGAGCATTTCAGAGCATTTGAGAGAAAACAAGAGTTCTTCCAATGCTAAATTGATTTTTTAAAAAATCTTGTTGACACTTGATTTTAATTGTGGTATAAAATCTAGGCATGCTCGTACGAAATATTGTACGCGCGCCTGAAAGATTTGTCAAAAAATAATTTGAAACTATAAAATTGGAGGAACTCACAATGTCCACGACTCTGCTCAAGAACGAGACTGTCCAGCGTAAGTGGTACATTATCGACGCTGCCGACCGTTCCCTCGGTCGCACCGCTGCCGTCGCAGCCAAGCTGCTCCGCGGCAAGCACAAGGTCGACTTCACCCCGCATGTCGACTGCGGCGATTATGTCATCATCATCAATGCCG
>CAZUKJ010000114.1:0-5355 GCA_964620855.1 uncultured Oscillospiraceae bacterium | reverse complement strand
TTCTCGCTTCCGGCGAAGCCGTTGAAAAGTACGGTCTGAAGCCCATGGCCAAGCTCGTCTCCTGGGGCCAGGGCGGCGTCGACCCGAAGATCATGGGTGTCGGCCCGGTTCCGGCTTCCCGCCAGGCTCTCGAGAAGGCCGGCCTGACCATCGACGATATCGACCTCGTCGAGGCCAACGAAGCCTTCGCTGCCCAGTCCATCGCCGTTGCCCGTGAACTCGGCTTCGACATGGAGAAGGTCAACGTCAACGGCGGCGCGATCTCCATCGGCCACCCGGTCGGTGCTTCCGGCGCCCGTATCATCGTCACCCTGCTGCACGAGATGCAGAAGCGTCCCGAGGCCAAGAAGGGCCTTGCCACGCTGTGCATCGGCGGCGGCATGGGCGTTGCCACCATCTTCGAGAAGTGCTAATTGCCTGAACCGTTCAGCACCCGGTCCCATCAGGGGCCGGGTGCTTTTTTTGCGCAACCGGCGCTTGTAGCTCTTGACAAACGCCGGAAAAGAACTCATTATAATAGGTATATTATACAAATTTCTATTCTTTTTTTGCACAGATATCACAGGGAACCGGGTGTCCCGACTCCCTGTTTCTTCATCAGAAAGGATCAATATGTCAGAAACAGAATTTTTCTCTCAGGCCGGTATGGAGCAGAGCATCCGCAAGTTCGTCTTTTGGCTCAATACCGACCAGCCCGGCAGCATTTGCGCCATGCTTTCGCCGGAATTTGTCAGCTGTGATTTTGAAAAGAAGGAGCTGATCGTCCGCTACCCGGTGCGCGAGTGGATGCGCAATCCCGGCGGCGTCATGCACGGTGGCGCTGTCGCCGCAGCAATGGACACCGCAATGGGTTCCCAGACGTTCTTCTGGGCCCGCGAGCGTGTCACGCCGACGATCAATATGCTTTCGAATTTCCAGCGTCCCGTCCCGCTTGGCTCGATGCTCTACGTCCGCTCACGCATCACCAGCGCCGGCCGCACGATGATCTACGCCAGTTCGGAAGCATGGGTTGACGACAAGCCTGAGCGGCTGCTCGTTACTGCAACCGGCGTCTACCACGTTCCCCAGGCATAAATTACTACAGGAAGGAGCTTTCCTATGGCTTATACACCGATTGATTTCCACAAGATGTATCAGGACAAAAAAGGGACTGTGCAGGATGCGCTTCGGCACATTCATTCCCATGACGTCGTCGGCTTCTCCGGTGACTGCAACGAGCCGGTCGCCATGCTGCGCGAGCTGCACACCATCGCGCCGCAGGTAGAAGATGTCATCGTCTTCAAAGGCCGCATCGGCAACTACGATTTTATCCGCAACGAAGGGATGGGCAAGCACATCCACACCGCCGGCTTCTTCTACGGCCCGGGCTGGCATGAAGGCCATACGCGCAAGAATGTCTCGTTCGTCCCGGCCGACTTGTGCGACTACGGCACATTTGTCCAGCAGGTCAAGCCGGTCAATGTCTTTGCCGCCGCTGTCTCCCCAATGGATGAGTACGGCAACTTCTGCATCGGCCTTTGCATGATGTGGGAGCGCGAATTCATCTCATCGGCCGACCGCATCATCCTCGAAGTCAACCCGAACCTGCCGCGCGTGGCAGGCGGCCTGCGCATCAACATCAAAAACGTCACCTGCCTGTACGAAAACGATGAGCCAGTGATGGAGTTTCCCAACACTGAACCGACCGCCGACGAGATCAAGGTCGCACAGTACTGCCGCAGCCTGATGCGCGACGGCGACTGCATCCAGCTCGGCATCGGCTCGCTGCCGAATGCGCTGGCCTCGGAGATGATGGATCTGCAGGATCTCGGCATCCACACCGAGATGTATACCTCCGCCATGGGCGAAATGATCCGCAAGGGCGTCGCCACCGGCGAGCGCAAGCAGATCGACATCGGAGTCCATATCGGCACATTTGCAGGCGGCGACCGCGCACTCTATGAAACGCTCGGCAAAGTCCCCACCTGCCGCATGGTCCCCTGCTCTTATGCGAATAACCCAGCCACAATCATGCAAAATGATAACATGGTCTCGGTCAACACCTGTATCGAAATGGATCTGACCGGTCAGGTCTGCTCGGAGACCATCGGTGTCAAGCAGTATTCCGGCACCGGCGGTGCGATGGACTTCGCCTACGGCGCGCTGCACTCCAAGGGCGGCCGCGGCATCATCGCATTCCTCTCGACCACCAAGTCCGGCATTTCCAAAATCAACTGCTGTCTGACCCCAGGCGCAGCCGTGTCCATCCCGCGCGACTACGTCGACTACATCATCACCGAATACGGCATCGCGCCGATGCGCGGCCGGTCCGTCCGCAAGCGCGTGGAAAACCTGATCGCCATCGCGCATCCGGATCACCGCGCGGAGCTTCGCAAGCAGGCCGAAGCGCTGTTCTATATCTGATATCAAAAAAGGAGATCTCTCATGGCAAACATCTGGCACGATATGAATCCGGCCCGTGTCACGCCGGACGATTTTATCGCCGTCATCGAAATTGAAAAGGGCTCGAAGAAAAAATATGAGCTCGACAAGGAGACCGGCTACCTGATCCTCGACCGCGTACTTTTTACCTCGACGCACTACCCGGCCAACTACGGCCTCATTCCGCTGACCTATGCCGATGACGGCGACCCGCTTGACGTTCTCGTGCTGTGCAGCGAGTCGATCCAGCCGATGAGCCTCGTGCGCTGCCGCCCGATCGGTGTCATGCGTATGATCGATTCGGGCGATCTTGACGAGAAGATCATCGCCGTCCCGATTGGCGACCCGAACTACAATAACTACACCGACATTGACCAGCTCCCGCAGCACATCTTCAACGAGATGCGCCACTTCTTTATGGTTTACAAGCAGCTCGAAGGCAAACAGACCTATGTCGAAGAAGTTGAGCCGGCGGCCGCTGCCCGCGAGATCATCACCAAGTGTCTCAACGCCTATCAGGAAAAATACAGGCAGTAACCACGAGCATTCCTGACAGGGGTAGTGAGTCTTGGAGACACCCAAGGTGAATTGCCCCGCAGGGGTAAGAGAGGGCGGCCTGGGCCATTCGCGTTCAATCACCCGCCCGCAGGCGGTGCTTTGCAGCAAGCAGATTGCTTCCTGCAAATTTATAAGGGAGTGTTGCAAAATGCAACACTCCCTTTTCTTTTATTCCAGCGTGATAATACCTCTGTCGAGTGCAACCGTGCCGGTCCGCACCAGCTCCAGAATCCCGAACGGGCGGAGCATATCGAGCAGCGCCACCGCCTTGCCATGGTCGCCGGTGATCTCCACCGTCAGCGTCTGCGCACTGACGTCGATGATCTTCGCGCGGAAAATGGAGACGATCTGAATGATCTCATCGCGTGTCTCGCGGTCCGGGGCGCTGAGCTTGACCAGAATCAGCTCGCGGCGGATCGACTCTTTGTTGTCGAGCACCTTGACCGAGTAGACCGGGAGCAGCTTGCCCAGCTGGCTTGCGATCTGCTGGATCATCTCATCGTCGGTGTGAACGATAATGGTCATACGGGAAACGGTCGGATCGTCCGTCTCACCGACGGCAAGCGACACGATGTTAAATCCCTTGCGGGAAAACATGCGCGTGACCTGACTCAGGACACCGGCGCTGTTTTCAACCAGAACGGAAAGAACCTGATATTTCTCAGTCATGTTCATCTCCTCCTTATTCCAGAATAAAGCCGGTCAGCGGCGAGCCGCCGGGGACCATCGGACGAACAACTTCGTCCATATACAGCATGCAGTCAATGACGGCTGCCGTACCCTTTTCCAGCGCGTCACGCAGCGCTGCTTCCAGCTCCGCGGCATTGGTCGCGCGGTAGCCGGGCAGACCATAGGCCTCGGCGAGCTTGACAAAATCCGGGCCGCGGTCGAGCGTTGTGGAGCTGTATCGCTTGTTGTACAGCAGCGTCTGCCACTGGCGCACCATGCCGAGCGTGCCGTTGTCAAAGACGATCGTGATGACCGGGATGCCGTAATGCTGACTCGTCGCCAGCTCATGGCAGTTCATGCGGAAGCATCCGTCGCCGGTCATATGAACGACGATCTTTGACGGATCGCCGACCTTTGCGCCCATTGCAGCGCCGTAGCCGAAGCCCATCGTGCCGAAACCGCCGGAGGTGATCAGCTGCCCCGGTCGGCTATAGTTGTAAAACTGCGACGACCACATCTGGTGCTGGCCGACGTCGGTAACGATCGTCGCCTCACCGCCGGTGACCTTTTCCACCGTCTGCAAGATCTCAAACGGCTCGAGATTCTCCGTGCGCTTGTACGGCTCGGTGACCAGCTCCTGAATACCGGAAACCCACTCGGTGTGCGTCTGCTGCTGCAGCTGCGTGAGCAGCGCGTCCAGAAGGACCTTCGCATCGCCCAGCAGCATGCAGTCGGCCGGAATGTTCTTTCCGATCTCTGCGCGGTCGATGTCGAGATGAATGAGTTTTGCGTCTGCCGCAAAGCTCTTCGGGTCGAGTGCGACACGGTCGGAAAAGCGCGTGCCGATGGCAAAGAGGACGTCACAGTCGCTGATGGCCACATTGGCCGCCTTGCGGCCGTGCATACCGGCGAAGCCGACGAACAGCGGATGCTTATCCGGCATCGCGCCGAGGCCCATAATCGTCGAGCAGGCGATTGCATCGAGGCGCTCAGCCAGATCCGTCACCTGCTGAGACGCGCCGGAGCGGATCACACCGCCGCCGATCAAAAGCACCGGCCTCTGTGCGCTGTTGAGCAGCTCCGCCGCCTTCTGCAACGACTCCGGGTCGACCACCGTCGGCTTAAGGCTGTTCTGCGCGCGGGCACAGAGCTTCGCCAGCCGTCCGTGAGACGTATGCTCCTGCTTTGCAATCGGCGTATATTCGGTTTCTTCCGCCGTGACGTTTTTCAGAATGTCGATCAGGACTGGGCCGGGGCGGCCATTTGCTGCAACATAGAACGCCTCGCGGACAACATCGGCCAGTTTGGTCACGTCATCGACCAGATAGGTTGCCTTGGTGATTGGCATGGCAATGCCGGTGATATCAACCTCCTGGAACGCATCCTTGCCCAGCAGGTTTTCCGCGACGTTGCAGGTGATGAAAACCACCGCCGAAGAATCGTAATACGCCGTGGCAATGCCTGTCGTCAGGTTCGTTGCGCCCGGTCCGGAGGTCGCCATGCACACGCCGGTCTTGCCGGTGGCGCGATAATAGCCGTCCGCCGCATGGGACGCACCCTGCTCATGGCTGGTCAGATAGTGTGTCACCCGGTCCGTATAGTCATACAGCGCATTATACACATTGAGGATTGTGCCGCCCGGATAGCCGAAGATCGTGTCCACCCCCCGCGCCCTCAGACATTCCAGCAAGAGCTGTGCACCGCTCA
>CAZUKJ010000113.1:0-5391 GCA_964620855.1 uncultured Oscillospiraceae bacterium | reverse complement strand
CTGCGGCCTCTTGACCCCCAGTCAAGCGCGCTACCAGCTGCGCCACACCCGGATAAATTGAACTGACATCAAGTCAGCTAAATAATATTAGCACATGCCGTTCAATTTTGCAAGTCTAATTTCTATATACTTACAACAGGCGGATTCCTGCCTGTTCACAGGTTTTCATCGTCTCCGCATCCCATACACTCGACTGCACTTCGCCAATGTGCGCGCAGCCCATCATAAGCAGGCACAGACGCGACTGCCCAATACCGCCGCCAATGGTAAGCGGCAGCTCGTCATTGAGCAGCATTTTATGGAACGGCAGTTCCCTGCGGTCATCACAGCCGGAGAGGCTGAGCTGGCGGTCAAGCGATTCCGCGTCGACACGAATGCCCATCGAGGAAATTTCCAGCGCTCGATTGAGCGTCTCATCCCAGAAGAAGATATCACAGTTCAGCTCCCAGTCATCATAGTCCGGCGCACGGTTGTCATGCGGCTTGCCGGAGCGCAGCTTGCCGCCGATCTGCATAATGCAAGCGGTCGGATGCTCTTTCACGAAGAGATTTTCCCGCTCAGAGCCGGTCAGTTCTGGATAGCGGTCTTCCAGTTCCTGTGTTGTAACAAAGGCCACTTCCCTGCTCAGTTTCGTGTGAAGCTGCGGGAAATGAACCTGCAGGCGATCATTCGTCGCGCAAATGGCCCGGACAATCGCATTGACAATCAACTTAAGATAATCCAGATTCCGATTTTCCCGGGTAATTACTTTCTCCCAGTCCCACTGGTCAACATAGATCGAGTGGATATTATCCAGATCTTCATCTCTGCGGATGGCGTTCATATCCGTATACAGGCCGCCGCCGACATTGAAATCATAGCGTTTCAGTGCAAGGCGCTTCCATTTAGCCAGCGAGTGGACGACCTGCGCATTGGTGTCGACAGCGGGAATATCGAATGATACCGGACGCTCGACGCCGCTGAGGTTATCATTCAAACCGGAATTCTCCAGAACAAACAGCGGTGCGGAAACGCGCTTAAGATTCAGCTCATTGGAAAATTCGCTCTGGAACGTCTGCTTGATATAAGAGATCGCTCGCTGTGTATCGTAAGCATCCAGGAGTGCGTGATACCCCTCCGGAATATAAACACTGTTCATCATATCCACCCGGCTTTCACAGGAAATATATATTCATTGTATTCCTTTTTGATTCAAAATCAAGTGTCACAGAAAAACAAAAACACCCGTTCCGGCCATGCCGAAACGGGCGTTTTGATCAAAAATCGTATCTTTAGGCATCAAATGCCGCTTCAAGGACGGTTTTTATGTCCTGTTCAGACGGATCACCCTCGAAGAGCTTCCGGTCACCAAGGAAAAAGCACGGAACATAGAAGTAATCGTAGCTATCTGCCAGTTCACGTTCTTCCGATTCCTCAATCCGTTTGATCGGAACACCGGCAAGCCGCTGCTCTGCTGCAGTAATATCCTCAATCATCCGATTGGCTTTTTTGCAGAACGGGCAATTTTTCAGGTAAAAATACGTGAGTTCTTTCATTGGTATACTCCTCTCTATCTGAACGGCTTCAGTTCGGAATCAAGCACATCCAGTCGGCGGATGACATGGAAATCCGGGGCAAGTTCCGGCAGCTCGCTGCGAAGCACCGTCACGAGATATTCCGGATTGAGCGACGGCTCCTGCGCGCAGATTACGCACAACAGCGTGACCGTATTCTCACTCGATCGGGTCACTTCCATCGACAGGATCATCGGACGAATATTGGTCGGAGTCAGACCGCCCTTCTTTTTCTTTTTCATGACGATCAGCTCGTCACGCGCATACAGCGCCGCAAGAGCCTCAACACAGCCCTCCGGCACGCCATTGTCATACTCGAGCGTAACCTGCGCCCGCATAAGGGTCATTTCACGGATCTTGCGGGTAGATTCATAGGCTTCGATTACGCGGATCCCGTCCGGGAAGCAGGCATTCAGGCGCGCAGGAATCTGATCGAGCGGGATCGAAGCATCCTCGAGGCCAAAATCCAAAATCTCACACACGCTCTCCGTACCAACGGAAAGCGGAAGCGCAATTGCAATATACGCATGCGGATTGAATCCCTCGGAATGTTTGATACGAATTCCGGCGCGGGCAAAGCAGCGTTGGAAGCCGCGCATCATATCCAGATGCGAGATCCAGACCGCCGTACCGGTTCTTTCATACAGAAGTCTATGCATCGCAGACACCTCCGTTCAGACGGTTTGCACCGCAGGCAGTACACTGAGTGCGACAATCCGGAGAGATCACAGACCGGTACGCCTGTTCGCGTTCGTGCGCAAAGAAATCACGCCGAACACCGACAGAAATCGGTTCCCACGGGAACAGCTCATCTGCACTGCGCTCGCGGTAGGCATAAAACGCCGGATCAATGCCACAGTCTTCAAAGGCCTTCGTCCATGCATCATATTTGAAGTATTCCCGCCATGCATCAAGTTTTGTGCCGTTTTCAACAGCCTTTTCAAGGACGCTGCAAAGGCGGCGGTCGCCTCTGGCGAGAACCGCTTCGAGAACGCTCAGTTCCGTCTCGTGCCAGTGGTACTTGATTTTTTTCGAGCGGATCGCATCACGCAGGATATTCACGCGCCGATTGTATTCTTCCGGTGTGATCTGCGCTTCCCACTGGAATGGAGTAAAGGGTTTCGGAATAAAATAGGCAGTTGAAACAGTGATATTGACGCCATGATTCTTTGCAGGACTGTTATCATACCATGTCTGCAGGATCTTATACGCGAGATCGGCAATCCCGCGAACATCATCGTCGGTTTCCGTCGGAAGGCCAAGCATGAAGTAGAGTTTCACATTCGACCAACCGCCGGAAAATGCCGTGGCGCATGTCGTCAGGATCTCCTCTTCCGTGACATTTTTATTGATGGCGTCGCGCAGCCGCTGCGTACCGGCCTCCGGCGCAAAGGTCAGGCCGGACTTGCGGACTGTCTGCACCTTCTGCATCAGTTCACGCGAAAAATTATCTGCGCGCAGAGACGGCAGCGACAGGCTGATATTGCGCGGATTGCAATAGTCGAGCATGCTGTCGGCAAACTCCGGGAGCTGCTTGTAGTCCGAAGTGGACAGACTGGCCAGCGTGATCTCGTCATAGCCGGTGTTTTCCAGCGACTCAATTCCCTGCCGTACCAGCGTCTGTGCGCTCTTGGGGCGAACCGGTCGGTAAATAAAGCCAGCCTGACAGAAGCGGCAGCCGCGGATGCAGCCGCGGAAAATCTCAAGGCTCGCACGATCATGCACAATCTCCGTCGACGGGACAATCGGATTGGTCGGATAATAGGAGTTATCCAGATCAGAGATAATGCGCTTAGTCACGGTTGCCGGAGCACCGTCAAGCGGCGTAATCGAGGCAATCGTGCCATCCTCGTTCCATTCATACTGATACAGCGACGGAACATAGACGCCCTCAATGTGGCAGACTTCACGCAAAAACCGTGCCTTATCCCAGTTTTCCTTCTTGGCAGTGGCGTAGAGGTCGATCACCTCGCGGTTGACGTCTTCACCCTCACCGAGAATACAAAAATCAAGAAACTCCGCCAGCGGTTCCGGATTGTACATACAGCTGCCGCCGGCAAAGACCATTTGATTGAGTCCCGGACGGTCCGCTGACCGAAGCGGAACACCCGCCAGGTTGAGCATATTGAGCACATTGGTGTAGCTCATCTCGTAGCCGACGGAAAACGCAATCATATCAAACTCCCTGACAGGATCTCCGGACTCGAGCGCCCAGAGCGGCAATTCGTTTTCGCGCATAAGCGAATCCATATCGCCCCATGGCTGAAAAACGCGCTCACACCAAACATCATCACGTTCATTCATCAGGCCGTAAAGAATCCGCATGCCGATATTCGACATGCCGATCTCATAGGTATCCGGGAAGCAGAACGCAATCCGCACAGCAACTGCAGACTTGTCCTTAACAATCTGGTTGTACTCCCCGCCCGTATAACGCGCCGGCTTCTGCACTTTGGGCAAAAGCCGCGTAAGTTTCTGGTTCATAAGAGGTACCTCACATATTAAAAACATAGAATACATGTTTCATTTTAAGCCACGAGGCAATCTTTTGCAACACCATTTTCTTTTGGAATGCGAACCAGAACAACCAAAACCAGCAAAAGAGGCCAAATACCGGTGTGCAGCCAGAAGCAACACCACACTGCTGCACACAAGCTCATTGAAAGCACGGCAATACTGACAGTACGGCTGATACGCTGCTGCTGATCCGGCTGCAAAAACATCAGAAGCAAACAGCGCAATATCGTTCCTCCGTCGAGCGGTTCAACCGGGATAAGATTATACGCAGCAAGTATGAGGTTCATCAGCCCAAACATCGGGAACTTTCTTGATGCCGCAAAAAAGAGTACAACATTGACTCCCGGACCGGCCAGCGTACAGAGGAGTTCTGCACGATATGACAGCGCAGACGCCGTGATCCGCGCTCCCTTTCCATCGGCTGATACAGCACAAACTTGCCCGCCCGACGCCCAAACAGCCACGACATGGCCCAGCTCATGGGCCAAAGCCGCAAGCAGAAACGGAAAAAACAACCCCCACGGATCCATATACAGCAGCAGACAAAACGCGACCACTGCCGTCGGATGAAGCTTAATCTCCCGCATGGTCAATCAGCGACTCGTACAGATTGGAAAACGCATCCACCGCACCGTAATCATCGAGTTCCTGCACAAACCGGGAGACAGTCTGTTGTACCACACCATCCGACGCACCAAAGACAGTTTGTGCAACAGACCGCACGGTTTCCGGACGAAATTGCCGCACAAAAAGGATCGCCGCACTCAGGATCAGACAGACCACAAGCTGCCGTCCCATGACAAATGGACGCTCCTTCTGAGTCCTCCGCCTGACCGAACTTGAATGATATGTATGTACCATCTGATCACTGCCTTTCAATGGGATTCAAAAAAAATTATGACGACTTTTTTCATTTTATGCTTGACAATCGCCGGTTTCATCCGTATAATAAAAAAGCTGTTTCGGGGTGTGGCGAAGTTTGGTATCGCGCTTGGTTCGGGACCAAGAGGCCTCGGGTTCGAATCCCGACACTCCGACCAAAAATGAAGACTGCCCATCCGGGCGGTCTTCATTTTTCTTTTGGTCTGTGTCGGGATTCGAAAGGCCGTTAAGAAAACATGCCGGTGGCATGTTTTTAGGCCGTGGGAGAATCCATTTCTTTCAGAACGCACCCCTTGTGGGTGTGGGCTGAAAGAAATCTTGTCCGATTTTTGAAACCCTATAATTACACTCCGACCAAATAAGAAAGTCCACCCACAGGGTGGGCTTTCTTATTTGGATGGGCTGAGGGATTCGAAAGGCCGTTAAGAAAACATGCCGG
>CAZUKJ010000112.1:0-5403 GCA_964620855.1 uncultured Oscillospiraceae bacterium | reverse complement strand
TGCCGGAGACGCGGCCGGCGGAGTCCATATCGACGCCGTTGAAGCGCTCCATGATCTCGGTGTGGTACGGGATTTCAAAGTCCGGCGTGACCGGCTCGCCAAAGCGCTCAACTTCGACGTTGTACTCGTCGTTCGGGCCAAGCGGGACGGAGTCGTCGATCATCTGCGGAATCACGAGCATGATCTTGTGCAGCTCTGCAGCGTACTCGTCCTCGAGCTTCTCCAGCTCAGCCAGACGGTCGGCCTGCGCCTTGACCTGCGCCTTGACGCTCTCAGCTTCCTCAAGCTTCGACGGATCCTTCTTAGCCTGACCCATCAGCATGCCGATCTGCTTGGACAGGGCGTTGCGGGAGGCGCGCAGCTCATTGGCTTCGGTGATTGCGGCACGGTTTTTCGCGTCGAGCTCGATGGCCTGGTCGACCAGCGGAAGCTTTGCATCCTGGAATTTCTTGCGGATGTTCTCGCGTACCAGCTCGGGGTTTTCCCTCAAAAATTTCATATCGATCATGTTCATACACCTCTAAAGGTAAAGATTTTTATTGAAATCCTGCACGGTGCAGGGATGTTGACGCAAGTATGCGGCGGAGCGGTTACTCTGCCCCGGTTTCTGCCGAAGCGGCGGTGGCGACTTCCTGCAGTGCCTGATACAGCCGAAGGCCGTTCTGTCCGAGCAGTGGGGCTGACGGCTCCAGCTCCGACAGGTAGCTCCGCAGCGCAACAAGATCGTTGGCATTTGCGGCGTTGGATGCCTTCGACAGCAGCTCATATACGGCCAATGTGTCGGCATGTGCCTGTTCGGCAGCGGTCAGTGCGTCGGCGGCCTCTGTCATTGCGGAAGCATAGAGTTCCTCTGCGTCGGCTGCCTGCTTGGCGGCAGATTCCTGTTCGGCTTCCAGCTCAGCTTCCAGCGCATCGAGATCGTTGCGCAGCGACTCATTTTCTTCCATCAGCTGCTGGTTCATCGTCTGCAGCATCTGCGCGTTGGACAGCGCGCTTGACGAGGTCTGGTTCAGCTCGGAGACGGTTGCGCTCATATTGCGTACCTGTATCAGGTAAGACAGCAGCACCAGCAGGAAGGCTACGGCAAACAAGATGGCCACATAACGAACCAGTGCGTTTTTGCGCTGGGAAGGCTGTGGGTTCTGTTTCTGTTGATCGTCCATTGCTTACTCCTTGATCTTCATACTCTGCAGCGCTTCGTAGAGCCGCTGCAGATCGTCCTGACCGTAAAACTCGATCTCGAAGCGTCCCTTCCGAGCGCCGGAGACGATTTTGACATTTCGGCCGAGCCGATGTGTGAGCGTTTTTTCACATTCGGCGAGATAGTCCACGGCGGGCTCGGACTTCGCCTTTTTGGGCTTGTCCTCTGCGGCAAGCCGTTTGCACAGCGCTTCGGCCTGACGCACACTGAGTGCATCGATCAGGATCTTCTCCACAGCTGATTTCTGCAGCTTTGCTGATTTCAGACTGAGAACCGCGCGGGCGTGTCCGGCAGACAGCTCGCTGGATTCTACCAATTTCTGGATATCTTTCGGAAGCGCAATCAGACGAAGACTGTTGGCGACGGCTGAGCGGGATTTGCCGATGCGATCGGCAACCTGCTCTTGTGTCAGGTTGTATTCGTCCATCAGTGCCTGCAGGCCGAATGCTTCTTCCATCGGGTTGAGGTCTTCGCGCTGCAGGTTTTCAATGAGTGCAAGCTCCATGAGTGTGCGGTCATCGGCTTGCAGTACGACAACCGGCACTTCGCGCAGTCCTGCCATGCGGCTGGCACGCCAGCGCCGCTCGCCGGCTACGATCTGATAATATCCCTCGCCTGCTTCGCGGACCGCGATCGGCTGAATCAGACCGTGCTGGGCGATGGAATCCGACAGTGCGAGCAATTCTTCTTCATCGAAGACTTTACGCGGCTGATTTGGATTCGGTTCGATTTTTTGAATGGGGAGCGTCCTCGGCGGGCCTGCTTCTTCGACGGCAGGGCTCATGTCGAGCAGTGCGCCAAGGCCTTTACCAAGCCCTTTTTGTGCGGCCATGCGGTCGCCTCCGTTTCCTGTAGATTCGTTTTGATGCTCAGACACCGCTGCGCGATAGAACTTCCTGTGCCAGGCGGGTATACGCATCTGCACCGCGGCTCGCGCGGTCGTAGGCGATGACGGGCAGGCCGTGGCTCGGGGCTTCCGAAAGCCGCACGTTGCGCGGAATGACAGACGCGAACACTTTCCCCGGGAAATGCCGCCGCACTTCTTCTGCGACCTGCATCGACAAATTGACGCGGCCATCGTACATCGTCAGCACCAGACCAAAGATCTCGAGACCGGTATTGGCGCGGCGCTTGACGGCCCGAAGCGTTGTCATCAGATCGCTGAGGCCTTCGAGTGCGTAGTATTCGCACTGCACCGGGATCAGGATCGAGTCTGCCGCGCAGAGCGCATTGAGCGTCAGCAGCTCCAGCGACGGCGGAGAATCAATGAAAATATAATCATATTCGGCCTTGAGCGGTTCGAGTGCTGCGCGAAGCCGGTGCTCGCGATCGTCGAGCGAGATGAGCTCGACGCCTGCGCCGGACAGCGAAGGGCCTGCCGGCAGAACGTCTCCGAATTTCGTCGGTACGATGCAGCTCTTTGCCGGCTTGTCGTTGATGATGACGTCATAGATCGTGCCGGACTGCGGTGTTTTCGATACACCGAGACCGCTGGTGGCGTTGCCCTGCGGATCAAAGTCGCACAGCAGCACCTTTTTGCCTGCCCTGGCCAGGCAGGCGGTCAGATTTACGGCGGTGGTGGTTTTTCCCACGCCGCCCTTCTGATTTACAACAGCAATGATCTCACTCATGGATTTGCTCTCTTTCTTTCTCACTGCGCCTGCGCCGAACAAAGGTCGCGGCGGCGTTGGCGTGCGTGTTTCACGTGAAACAAATCAAATCGACGCAATAATCTGATCGATCAGCTGCTCGAGTTCGGGGCGCTCGTGATCGGCAAGCTTGCCGAAATCGGCGTCGAGCTGCAGCATCGGGTCATATGGCAGTGCGGCAACGAGCGGCAGGCCGAGAACCTCGGCATGCGCCTTGGCGTCGTCAAAATCAGTGATGCGGTTCTCAATGACGCCGAGCACGCGGATAAAGACCATTTCGCTCAGGTTGACGGATTTTTTGGACACGAGATCGCACAGCTGCGTCGGCTCAGCAACGAGAATCGATCCGTCGAACGGGATGATGGTATAGATCTGAAGCGGGATATCACCGATGCCGGACGGCATGTCGACAAGAAGAACGTCGAGATCGGCCGACCATTTGACCTCGGAGTAGAAATACAGTGCGCCGACTGCCTGATCCTTGCCGTACCACAGCAGGGGCTTTTCCGGATCATCCTGCACGGCGGCCATGGAGATGTATTCGATGCCGTTGCCGCAGGAGATGGTAAACACGCGTTCGCTGTCTGAATCGGCCAGATCGGTTCTGCCGAGCATATGCGGAATGGACGGGCCGGCAAGGTCGGCGTCAAGGATGCCGACTTTCAGGCCGCGCTTTGCCAGTGCGGAAGCCAGCAGTACGGTAACAGTGGACTTGCCGGTGCCGCCTTTGCCGGAAAACACGGCAAAGATCTTTTTTGCCAGACGCGGCGTGAGATCTGTGTTTTCACCGCAGCTGCCGCAGTCAGACGAGCAGCCGGAGCAATTGCCCGAGCAGCCGCCGGAGATCTCTTCCTCGGCCAGATACTGGTCGAGCAGCGCCTGCTGCTCCTCCGGCGTGAGATTTTTAAACTGGTCAAGACCGTTGCGGTCGAATGTAGCCATTGAAAATACTCCTTTTTCTTGGATTATAATAGTATACACACTTTTTGTCGTGTTCACAAGTCCCCATTTACGAAAAACCCGGAATGTGCTATGATGTTCACGAAAGAAAAGCAATGTTTCACGTGAAACATCAAGTCGGCCGGCACACCGGTTAAGGCGCGTGCGGCGAAAGAAAGCAGGAAGAAACCATGCTGAACAAAAACGAAGTGATCACCGTTACCTTTGACGGCTATACATCCGACGGCCTCGGCGTTGCGCACTACGACGGAGAGGCGGTCTTTGCGGCAAACGCGATTGCGGGTGAGACCTGCAGCGTCAGGATCGTCCGCGCAGAGAAGACGAAGGCTTACGCCAAAATTCTTGAGGTCCAATCGCCGTCTTCGGAGCGAGTTGACCCGGACTGCCCGTATTATGGCCGCTGCGGCGGATGTGACTTCCGCCATATGAGCTATGCCGAAGAGCTGCGTCTGAAATCGCAGCGCGTGCGCGATGCAATCACCCGCATTGGCGGCACGGATCCCGGTGAAGTCCCGATTTTGGGTGCGGACTCCCCTGCCTGCTACCGCAACAAGTCGGTCTTCCCTGTCGCACAGACGGAAAACGGCCCGGTTGCGGGCTACTACCGTGCGCGCACGCATGAGATTATCCCGATTACAACCTGTGCCATCGGCGCACAGGCAGCGGATCTCGCCCGCGAGGCCGTCCTGTGCTGGATGCGGGACAATGACGTCCCGGGCTACTGTGAGGGGAAAGACGGCGAGGTTCGGCACATTTTCGTGCGAAACGGTGTGGAGTCCGGACAAGTGCAGGTCTGCGTTATGGTGCAGGGCAAGAGCCTGAAGGCTTCCGGCAAACTCGCGCAGTATCTGATCGACGCCGTGCCGGGTCTTGCTTCCGTCGTGCTTGGGTTTTCGTCCGGCCGCGTCAATACGATTGCCTGTGAGCGCTATAAGACGATCTGGGGCGCGGATACGATCGACGAGACGCTCTGCGGACTGAGCTTCCGCTTGTCACCTGCCTCATTTTTCCAGATCAACCCGCCGCAGGCGGCAAAACTGTATCAGACAGCGCTTGATCTGTCGGAACTGCAGCCGGACGAGACCGCGCTGGATCTCTACTGCGGTACCGGTACGATCACGCTGCTGCTGTCGCGTCGGGCCGGATTGGCGGTCGGCGCAGAAATTGTCGAGAGTGCGGTTCGGGATGCAATGGAAAATGCTTCCAGAAATGGAGCGAATAACACGCGGTTTCTCTGCGCAGACGCCGGACAGGCGGCTGCGATGCTCTCCCGCGAAGGCCTGAAGCCGGAGCTTGTGTCGGTCGATCCGCCGCGGAAGGGTCTGTCGGAAGACGTGGTTAAAACGATCTGCGAGTTTGCACCGACGCGCATTGTGTACATCTCCTGCGATCCGGCCACGCTTGCGCGCGATATTGCCCGCTTCCGCGAGGGCGGCTACGAACTGGAAACCGTCCGCGCAGTCGATATGTTCCCCCGCTGCGCGCATGTAGAGACGGTATGTTTATTGTCCAAACTTAATGCAAAGCAACATATCGAGATAAACTTGGATATGGACGAGCTTGATTTGACCGATGCGGAGAAGAAAGCTACCT
>CAZUKJ010000111.1:0-5411 GCA_964620855.1 uncultured Oscillospiraceae bacterium | reverse complement strand
CAGCGATCCCAGTCAAAGCCATAGCCGAGCATCTTCAGCTGCTTGGTAAAGTTGGCAATGTTGTTCTTCGTCACGATCGCCGGATGGATATGATTCTTGATCGCATAGTTCTCCGTCGGCAGGCCAAATGCGTCAAAGCCGATCGGGAACAGGACGTTGTACCCCTCCATACGCTTTTTGCGGGTAATGATATCCATCGCGGTAAACGGGCGCGGATGACCGACATGCAGACCCTGGCCGGACGGATACGGGAACTCAATCAGTCCGTAAAACTTCGGCTTGTTGCTATTGGTCTCAGCAGCATACGGCTTTTTCTCTTCCCAGATGTCCTGCCATTTCTTTTCAATGGCAGTAAAATCATACTTCATGGCAAATCTCTTCCCCTTACTGTTCGATAGTATCGAGCGCAATCGGAGTGGCGTCAATCCAGAGCCGCTCCAGATCGTAGAACTTTCTGGTTTCATCCGTAAAGACATGGACGATCACACAGCCATAGTCAAGGAGAACCCAAGTGTCGCTGCGCTGACCTTCCCGGCGGATCATCGGTTCGCCGGCCAGGTCCAGCTGATGCTCCACCTCATCGCACAGTGCTTTGACGTGTGTATTCGACGTAGCGGTGCAGATCAGAAAATAATCGGCAATGACCGTGATGTCCTTTACTTCCAGAAGCGTAAGCTTCTCACCTTTTTTATCGCTGAGCGCTTTGGCTGCACACAGCGCAATCTCTTTCGGTGTCATCATAATCTCGAAAAACCTCCTGACAGTCCGCGCATCGCGCGGCTGATTTCATGCTGTTTAACCGCCATAGCCTTCCAAATCAGGCGGCGAAACGGTACCGACCGACGAATCAACCTGCTCCGAAGGATCCGACTCATCGCCACCGGTGCCCTCTTCCGTTCCATCCGGTGTCTGGCTTCCGTCGCCCGACTCTGCGCCGTCACCGGATTCCGGGCTGTCTCCGGTCTGCTCATCGCTGCCGGATTCCGAGCCGCCGGTCGGTTCACCATCTCCGGACCCAGCGCCGTCTCCGGTTTCTCCGTCTGTTTCAGACCCGTCAACGGTTTCTCCGTCTGTTTCAGACCCGTCAACGGTTTCTCCGTCCTGACCGGGATCAAGCTCTTCACCATCCGAGCCGTCAGGCACTTGCGTATCGTCCGGAGTGGTCGTAGTCGTATTCGTATCTTCTCTGACAAACCACGACGCACTCGGGATCACCACATTCGCCGCAGTAATGTCAACATCATACGGGTTGAAATACTCGTTGATCACTCTCAGGTTCTTGTTGGTATAGATCTCGTAGTACGACAGGCCGTTGATATCCACGCCTTCACCCTCGAGCGTGAAGCCCTGCATCTCGTCAAAGTTGCACTTGAGCAATTCCTGCGCAAAATAGACGATGTTGCCGACCGTCAGGTCTGTGGTAACGTATTCAATATACAGTTCCGCCAGTTCCTGAATCTTTGTGATATTGCCGATCTTCAGGCACTGGTTGGCCAACGCACGGATAAAGTCCTGCTGCACGCTGATGCGGCCGATATCGGCATTGGTATAGCCGGAACGGAAACGGACAACGTCCTCGCACTCATCTGCATTCAGATGCTGATAACCGGCATACAGATCAATATACAGGTTCTGCGTCGGATCGGAATAATACATTCTGACCGGGACGTCAAACCAGACGCCCTTCTCGCCGTTATATTCATCGCCGACAAGTTCGATCAATTCCTGGAACGCCCGGAAATCAATGAGCACATATCCATCGACCTCGAAACCGAGCAGACGGGCAAGCTGCGTACGAAGCGCCGCCATACCGGACTCACCCTTACCGCCGGCAGCAAACGCACCGTTGATTTTCGGAACAGAATAACTGGTATCAATCAGCGTATCGCGCGGAATACTCAGCAGTGCCACAGAATGGTTCGTGACGTCCAGACGAGCAATGATGATCGTATCGGTCTGGGATCCGGAGTTATCCGTACCGGCAACCAGAATGTTATAGTATCCTTCTTTACGGCTGGCCGGAACTTCCACCTCGACCTGGATCTCCTCACCGGTATCCGGGTCAATCTGCGTGATCACCGTCACCGTGGACGGCGGCATATAGAAGGTCTCTGAGTCTTCATCGACGTTGGAGCTGTTGGTTATAGAGGAGTTTCCCGTTGTTTGCTCAGGCGGTTTGACAAACGTCTTGTAGACGATGACCAGCACCAGTGCCAGCACCAGCAGCGCCCCAAGCAGCATAATCAGCCCCCTGACCGTACCGTTCAAGCCCTTCCAGAATCGGATCAGGGAAAATCCTGACGCCTCTTCCGCCTCAACCTCCGGCGCGGGTTGTTCCGGGATCTGTGTAAACGCGCGCGTCTCGTCCAGATCTTCTGCACGGGCACTGCGGCGCTTCTGTTCCGCTTCGGCGCTGTCGTGTCCGGATGCCGCTGCACCCTTACCTGACGAGACACGGCCGCCCCTATAGTTGCCAAATAATTTCATGGATTCAATTCCTTTCGCAGGAAGTCGCGCGCCTGCACCGAATGCACGCCCAGCTCCTTCTTTTCGCGCAGCAATTCTTCAATCGAAAGCTCAAAGCCTGCCAGCAGTGCGCGGTCGAGATCGCGCATGGCCATCTCCCGGATCTGCTGTACACCTTCAAAGGTGCGGCATGGCTCGATATAATCTGCAAGGTAAATAATCTTCTCCATCAGCGTCATGTCGGCCTTACCGGTCGTATGCCAGTAGATCGCATCCACAACGATCTCGTTTTCACCGAAGATGTGCTCGGCGACAGCGCTGCCTGTCTTGGAATGGAGCAGTTTTGGGTGCTCCCGTTCAAACGTATCGATTATTATACCATAGTTTTCACACAAACGCAATTGGTTCATACCATCGAGCGCTTTGGTTACGTCGTGCAATATTCCGGCGCGCGCCGCATCGTCAACATTTGCGCCCCAGCGCTCTGCAAGCTTGATCGCCGTTTCGCAGCAGCCTTTGACATGGGCCACGCGCCCCTTCTTGTGCAGCGACAGGCTTTTCTCTTTGAGCTGCTCGAACGGCAGCCGCTTCCAGTTTGCGCCGAAGTGGTACAAACCATTCTGCACAATGATCTGTGCAACCCCTTCCGGTACAAGACCGTCAAGAGTCCGGAACGCCGCCATGCGGCGTACCGTCGTAGATGATAGTTCGATATAGCGATTGTCGAGAATATGTACAACCGCACGGTACTCCGTCTCCAGACGGAGCTTCTGCTCGTTGAGCACTTCATCCGGTGTCTGCTCACGGCTGAGCAAAACGATCTGCGCAAGCCGACAGATTTCTTCCGGACGAGACCAGGTATGCAGCGACAGGAACATATCCGTCCCCATCAGAAGATACAGCGTATCACCGGGATTTTCACGCTGCAATTCTGCCAGTGAGTCGGCCGTGTAACTTGGCCCTTCGCGGCGGAACTCCAAATCGGAAACCTCCGCAAACGGCAGCGTCTTTACCGCCTCGCGCGTCAGCGCAAGGCGCACCTGCCCATCCGGCGCACCGTCGGGCAGTTGTTTGTGCGGCGGATTGGCCGCAGGCATGAAAATAACACGGTCAAGGCAAAGCGCTTCGGCAGCTTCCTTTGCCGCCAGGATATGTCCATTGTGCGGCGGGTTAAAGCTGCCGCCGTAAACTCCGATTTTCCCCATCGCTCACACCTCCGAAAATAGTTCGGCTGAATCAGCCTTTTCGTTTGGCCTGCTGTTTGCTCCGTTCGATTGCTGCATCAATGGCAGCCTTTTTGAAATAGGCGTCACGCTTCTGGCGCTCTTCCTGCATCTTGCGGCGGCGGTTCTGCACACCCTTACGAACCGGGTTGACCTTCTTCGGCTTCGGCTTGTTCTGCACCGGCTTGGTGCTCTTGCGATAGATCACGAACTTGTTGCCCACGACCTGCACGCCGTCCGCGCCGAGCGCTTCACAGAGTGCATCGCACGCCTCGCGCGCAGTCAGCATGGAGTTCTCCAGCACGCCGCCTTTGATCAGTTCACGCGCTTCGAGCGCAGAATCCGCCTGCGCGATCACGGCTTCCGTAACGCCGCCTTTGCCGATGATGAGAATGGTGTCGATTCCGTTTGCCTGCGCACGCAGCGCAGCACGTTCTTTACTTGTCAGCATTCAAATACCCCTTTAACTTCTCCGCGAACCGGGCAATGGCCACGGCTCGGTGACTGATTTCATTCTTTCGTTCCGCGCTCAGCTCGGCAAATGTCAGCCCATCCGGCTCATAGAGGAACACCGGATCATAGCCGAACCCGTTTTCACCGCGCACCGCGCGGGTGATTACGCCTTCGCACTCACCTCTTGCCGAAAGGAGCGTGCCGTCGGGCATCGCACAGGTGATGACGGAGACGAATCGGCCGGTGCGCTCACCGTCCGGGACGGTTTCCAGTTTTTCGAGCAGAAGCGCCGTGCGCGCCTCGTCGGAATCGAGTCCGCCGAATCGCGCAGAATATACCCCCGGTGCACCGTCAAGCGCATCGACAACGAGCCCGGAATCATCCGCAATGGCCGGCAGGCCGGATGCACGCATTACCGAGCACGCTTTAAGCGCAGAGTTTTCCTCAAACGTCGTGCCGGTCTCGTCAACGTCCACATCGACACCGGCTTCATTCTGGCCGATCACTTCACAGCCAAGCGTTCCGAGGATCTGCCGCATCTCCTTGATTTTGCCCGGATTCTTGCTGGCCAATACGAATTTCATACCAAATCCCCCAGCACCGAGCGCTGCAGCGCAGCAAGTTCGGCGTTGCCCTTTCTGCACAGCGCCAGGAGCTGTGCCTGTTCCTCCATCGTAAACGGGCGTCCTTCGCCGGTGCCCTGCAGTTCGATGATGCGGCCATCTTCTGTCATAATGCAGTTGAGATCTACATCCGCATTGGAATCTTCCTCATAGCACAAATCGAGCATCGGCACACCGCCGACAATACCGGCGGAAATGCCGGAGACACAAGTACGGATCGGCAGTTTGTCGATCTTGCCTTCCTCCATCAGCTTTCTGCACGCCAGAACGAGCGCAATAAAACCGCCTGTGACCGACGCGGTACGCGTACCGCCGTCACCCTGAAGGACGTCGCAGTCAATGGTGATCTCACGCTCGCCGAGCAGTTCCAGATCTGCCGCCGAGCGCAGGCTGCGGCCCACGAGCCGCTGGATCTCTGCCGAGCGCGGCGAAAGTTTGAGCTTGCTGATATCGCGGCGCGAGCGCTCGCGGTTCGCTCTCGGAAGCATGTTGTATTCCGCTGTAATCCAACCGCCGGACGCGACATGCTTCGGCACACGTTCCTCAACCGAGGCGTTGCACAGCACGATGGTGTTGCCGCATTCGATCAGGCAGCTGCCCTCTGCAAACTTGGTAAAGCCGGTCGTGATCTTGATCGGACGCAGCG
>CAZUKJ010000110.1:0-5492 GCA_964620855.1 uncultured Oscillospiraceae bacterium | reverse complement strand
GAATCAGATCGAGGAACAGCATGCCGCGGCCGACATAGCGCTTTGCGATCGAGACGACCAGACGCAGGTTGGCCTCGGTCATGCGCTGACGGGCGGACTCGTCGCCCTCGGCCATACGCTTGGCCAGCTCGATCTCCTCTTCGGCGGTCAGAAGCGGCACCTTGCCGATCTCCTTGAGATACATGCGAACCGGATCGTCCACGGAGAGCGTATCCATAAGCGCTTCGGGGTCGACGAGCTCTTCTTCTTCGACCTGCTTGAGGTCGCTCTCGGCAGGGCCTTCCAAAGTCGGATCTGTGCCTTGAATGATCTCGATGATGTCGTCGACATCGATCTCCACGCCGGCTGCTTCGAGTGCATTGTAAAACTGTTCGATCATGTCGGCGTCGGCATTGACGGCGTCGAGCGTGTCGATGATGCGGCGCGAGGGCAGCTTGCCGTCCTTCTTGCCCTGGGCAAGGAGTGCGTCGAGCGTTGCCTGTGCGTCAGGGGCGGGGGGTGCGTCGGCAGCGGTCTGCGGGAGCTCGGGCAGCTCGTCCGGTTCGATCATTGCGACGGGAAGTTCGTTCTTGTTCATTCGGTTATCCTCCGTATCCCTTTGTTTTCCGGAGCTGATCACGCAAGGTTCTCAGATCCTTCTCTTTTTTCGATTGCGACAGACCGCTCTCGGCGCGGATCGTCGCCGCGTAGTCGTCGAGTTCATCCTCGCGGACGATGGTGTCCTGCCGCTGTGCAACAGCGGTCAGGTGGCCGATTTCATCGGATGTAAACTGCCCTTCGAGGGCGCTGAGTGAGGGGGTGAGTCCCTGCTCATGCAGCGCGCGCAGCGCACCGAACGCGCGGCCGAGCAGCTCTGAGGAAAACTGCTCCGGGGCGAGCTCGCGCACGCGGTCGAACAGCGCCGGTTCGGTCAGCACAAGCCGCAGCAGGCCCTCTTCGGCCAGCGCGGATTTGACGTTGTCATAGTGCAGCTTTCGCGCCTTCGGCTGCAGCGCGGCCACGGGCGCAAGATCCTGCTTTTCCTGCTTTTTCTTCGCAGCAGCCATGCGGCGGCGGTAAGCTATCGCGATCTCCTGCTTCATCGCCTCCGGTGTGATGCCGGCGGATTCTGCGGCGCGTGCGCCGTACAGGTCGCGCTCGATGGCGCTCGGCAGCGTACTGAGAAAGCGCGCCGCTTCTTTGCCGAATTCGGCCTTCTGCTCGTCAAGCGTCAGGTCGTACTTCGCCTGAATCTGCATCAGCTGATAGGCAATATGGTTTTCCGACTGCTCAAGCAGCAGCTTGAAGCGGTCTGCGCCGAATTTCTTCAGGTATTCGTCCGGGTCTTTCGCGCCCTGCATCCGCAGCACCTTGACCTGCACGCCGCTCTGCTCGAGCAGGGAGATCGCGCGCTGGGTCGCGTTTTGTCCGGCGGAGTCTGAATCGTAGGTGATGATGACTTCTTTGGTATATTTGGCGATGAGGTTCACATGATCCTCGGTGAGCGAGGTGCCGAGCGAGGCGACAGCACAGTCAAACCCGTACTGGTGCAGCGTGATGGCGTCCATATAGCCCTCGCAGAGAATCAGGCGGCCCTGTTTGCTTTTTTTTGCGATGTTGAGCGCAAAGAGATTTTTGCGCTTGTTGAAGACGATGGTCTCCGGGGAGTTGAGATACTTCGGCTCGCCGTCGCCAAGGACGCGGCCGCCGAAGCCGATGATGTTGCCGCGCACGTCGATAATCGGGAACATGACACGGTTGCGGAAGCGGTCGTAGATCGAGCCGCCCTTCTGGCTCTTGACGGCAAGACCGGCATCGAGCAGATCCTGCTTTTCATAGCCCTTTTGGGCCATCGCGTCGATCAGGTTTGACCAGCCCTCCGGAGCGTAGCCGATGCCGAAGCGCGTCTGGACCGATTTCGGCAGACCGCGCTGGCTTAGATAGTCGCGCCCCGGCCTGCCGAGTGATTCGTCGAGCAGGCAGCTGTGGAAATACCGCGCGGCGTCGCGCAGCAGCGCCCACAGACGCTCTTTGCGCTTGTAGGTGGATTCGTGTTCGTCGTTTTCGGGGACTTCCATATTCGCGCGCTTGGCGAGAAACCGCACGGCGTCGGGGAAGTCGAGGCTCTCCTGCTCCATGATGAAGCTGATCGCGCCGCCGCCCTTGTGGCAGCCGAAGCAGTAGTAGATACCCTTGTCCGGCGCGACGGAGAACGATGCGGTCTTTTCCGAGTGGAACGGACACAGGCCAAACAGGTTGCCGCCGCGGCGCGTGAGAGAAACATATTGCCCGACGACATCTTCAATGGAATTGCGGGCAATGACTTCGTCTAAAAATGCCGGGGAAAAGGCCACGGCGTTCACCTCCCTGCGCTCAAAGTAAAGATCAGTCCCGCAGCTGCCACGCTGTCGGCACGAAGATCTCGCTGAATTTGTAGATTGCGTATTTGTCGGTCATTCCGGCGATGTAGTCGACGACGGCGCGGGGAACACCCTCGGCGTCGGCGATGCGCAGATATTCCGCGCTCATGGCCTTCGGATGGGCCAGATAGTATTCGTAGAGCCGCTTGACAATGTCCTTCGCCTTGCCCTCTTCACCCTTGGCGACGGGGTTGCGGTAGACGCGCTCAAACATGAAATCACGCAGAGCTTCCATCGCGCGGACGGTCTCGGGGCTCATGCCGACTTCGGCCTTGCCGCGCGAGGTGTAGATCATGTCGGTGACGAGGGTGTTGATGCGCGCTTTGTGCGTCGCGCCGAGGACGGCGGCAATGTCTGCCGGGATGTCCTCGTTGGTGAGGATGCCGGCGCGCATAGCGTCGTCGATGTCGTGGTTGATGTAGGCGATGCGGTCGGCGTAGCGGATGATCTGGCCCTCGAGCGTTTCGGGGATCTGCGGGCCGGTGTGGCCGATGATGCCCATACGGACCTCGTAAGAGAGGTTCAGGCCGCGGCCGGTTTTCTCCAGATGGTCGACCACGCGCAGCGACTGCTCGTTGTGGTGGAAGCCGCCTTCGTAGATCTCACGCAGCGCGTATTCTCCCGCGTGGCCGAACGGCGTGTGGCCGAGGTCGTGGCCGAATGCGGCCGCCTCGGTCAGGTCTTCGTTGAGGTTCAGGCCGCGGGCAATCGTGCGGGCGATGCGCGCGACCTCGAGCGTGTGTGTCATGCGCGTACGGTAGTGGTCGCCCTCCGGCTGCAGGAAGACCTGCGTCTTGTGCATCAGGCGGCGGAAGGATTTCGAATGCAGAATACGGTCGGAGTCGCGCTGGTAGCAGGTGCGTACGTCGGACGGCTCGTCCGGGTTCGGGCGGCCTTTCGACTCGGCTGCGTGCGCGGCATAGGGCGCAAGACGCTGATATTCCTCGCGCTCAAGCTCTTCTCGGATTGTCATGGGCATTACACCTCCGTATGTCTATACAATACGCCGAAATTCGGAAGAATCCTTTTTCTTTTTGTAAATAATTTTTAAACAGGGACGGCGCGGTACTCCTGCTCGCCGCAGACCGGCTGCAGCGTACCGGCGGAAAGGTCCGTCAGGCGGCGCAGGAACGGCGCGGTCTGCTGCTCGGGAAGCACGGTGTGCAGCAGCACATCGGCGCCGTATTCGACGTCCGTGACCAGACCGTCGAAATTTGCCACCTCGGTGCGAACGCGCTCGAACAGGTTGTAAGGGCAGGGGATGTCAATCGCCTGCCAGACGCGCTTGACGCTGATACCGGCGGCGTCGACAGCCAGCTTGGCGGACTTGGCATAGGCGCGGACGAGACCGCCTGCGCCGAGCAGGATGCCGCCGAAATAGCGCGTGACAACGCACAGCACGTTTTCAAGCTTCTCGCGCCGAAGCACTTCCAGCACGGGCATACCGGCCGTGCCGCCCGGCTCTCCGTCGTCGGAGAAGCGGGTCGCGCCGCCGTGGATGATATAGGCGTAGACATTGTGCTTGGCGTCCCAGTGCTGCTTGCGGATGCGCTCAAGCGCGGCCAGCGCTTCTTCTTCGGTCTCTGTCAGGAAAATGCGCCCGATAAAGCGGGAGTGTTTTTCCACAAACTCATCCTGCGCATCGCCGGTCGGGACAAAATATTCCTCCATCGGCTCAGCCCTCCGAGAGATAGTTGCGCAGACGGCCGAAGATCTCGTCGTCGCAGATGACTTCAACGAGGATTCCGTCGTCGCGGTAGTCGCAGCGGACGACCTGCGCCGTCTGGTGCAGGCGGTCGATCTGACCGGCCATTGCATACGGCAGCAGGAACGCAGCGTGGTGCAGTCCGCGGTTGAGATTTTCTTCGATGAGCCGACGCAGCTCGTCCATGCCGAGGCCGTCGCGCGCGGAGATCGCCAGACGGTTCTTGCCGCGCGGGATATCGTCGTCGGTGACGAGGTCGCACTTGTTGTACGCCTCAATGACCGGGATATCCTCCTTGGCCAGCTGGGCGATGAGCGTGTTGACGACTGCGATATGGTCGGCGCGATCCGGGTCGGAGGCGTCGATCACATGCAGCAGCAAGTCGGCATACTGCAGTTCCTCAAGCGTGGCCTTAAAGGCCTCGACGAGGTGGTGCGGCAGCTTGGCGATGAAGCCGACCGTGTCGGACAGCAGCACCTGGCAGGTATCCGAGACGGTGAACTGACGCGTGGTGGTGTCGAGCGTGTCAAACAGGCGGTTGTTGGCCGGGATGCCGGCGTCGGTGAGCAGGTTGAGCAGCGTCGATTTTCCGGCGTTTGTGTAGCCGACGATGGCGACGACCGGCACGGAGTTTTTCATCCGGCGCTCGCGCTGCACCGCGCGGACGCGGCGCACCTCGTCGAGCTCGTCTTCCAGACGGCTGATGCGCTGACGGATCAGCCGACGGTCGGTCTCGAGCTGCGTTTCGCCCGGGCCGCGGGTGCCCATCGCGCCCTCCTGACGCTCCAGGTGCGTCCACATGCCGGTCAGGCGCGGCAGCAGGTATTTGTACTGCGCCAGCTCGACCTGCAGCTTGCCTTCTTTTGTCTTGGCACGCTGGGCGAAAATATCGAGAATCAGGGCGCTGCGGTCGAGCACCTTGACATTCGTGAGCTTTTCGAGCGCGCGGTTCTGCGACGGCGTCAGGTCGTTGTCGAAGACGACAAGATTCGCGCCGTGGTGCGCAATGAGCGTGCAGAGCTCTTCGACCTTGCCTTCGCCGATGAAGCTGTGCGGGTCGGGAGCGTGGCGGTTCTGCAGCAGCTTGGCGCAGCATTCGCCGCCAGCCGTCTCCAGCAGCGCTTCGAGCTCATCGAGCGTGCGTTCGGAGGCCGTCTCCTCTTTTGTGAAGACGGCGGCATTGAGGCCGACGAGCACCGCCCGTTCGATTTTGAAGGGTGCAGTATCCAAACAGATCCCTCTTTTCCTTCCAATGGTATGCGCGGCGATGCTGCGCCGCGTCGGGAAATAACGAAAAAAGCCCGCACCAGTGCGGTGCGGGCTTTGCATCTTACTTCAGGCCGTACTTCTTGTTGAAGCGCTCGACCTTACCGCCGGTGTCAACCAGC
>CAZUKJ010000109.1:0-5517 GCA_964620855.1 uncultured Oscillospiraceae bacterium | reverse complement strand
GGTGAGCAGGATCTGGGCAACCGTCGCACCGTACTCGCTGAAGAATTTATCATACAGGTGCATCAGCTCGCACTGACCAACCGCTGCCGCCGCCTGCTTCATCCGCAGCTCGGTCGGGCGTTCGGCCAGCTTCAATTTCCCCATGCCTGCGCCGATGGCGGCAGAGGTGACCAGCACCACCTCGTCTCCCGCATTTTTTATATCTGCCAGCACACGCGCAAGATGCTCCATATTGCGTAGATTCATGCCGCCGCCCGGGTGGGTCAGCGTCGATGTACCGACCTTGACAACAATTCGTTTATTCATAATGACCGCTCCTTCGGATCATTCATTCTGCCCCTCAATCTTCCCATAAATGTTCCAAAAAAGCAAGATAGCCTTGAAATTTTCAGCCCCTTGTCATACAATAAAATTGCAAATCAGCAAAGGAGGGGTCACTATGCTCAACATTGTGCTCGTCGAGCCGGAGATCCCAATGAATACCGGAAATATTGCCCGCACATGTGCTGCAACCGGCAGCGTCCTGCATCTGATCGAGCCGCTTGGATTTGACATTTCCGACCGTGCCGTCAAGCGCGCAGGACTGGACTACTGGTACCTGGTAGACGTGCGGGTCTACGCATCTCTGGAGGATTTTTTTGAAAAAACCGGCGCGGAAGACATCTGGCTGATGTCTACCAAAGCGCCGCAGGCATATGTCGAGGCAGAGTTCCGCGACGGCTGCTACCTGATGTTCGGCAAGGAGACCCGGGGGCTTCCGGAGCACTTCCTGGAAGCGCACCGCAACCGGGCCGTCCGCATCCCGATGATTTCGGAAGCCCGCAGCCTGAACCTTGCCAACTCCGTCGCCATCGTCACCTACGAGGCGCTGCGCCAGCAGGGCTTTGCCGGGCTCAAGGCCTTTGGCAAGCTGGCGGAATGACCATTTTTTACGCAGCCATCTTCATCCCAATCCGCCCGTCTGAGGGCGTTAAAAAATACAATACGATTCTGGAGGGCCGTTATGAACTACAGGAAACAAACGATCTGCGACATTGACCTTGCGGGCAAGCGCTGTCTCGTCCGCTGCGATTTCAATGTTCCGACCGATGACCGCGGCAACATCGAAGACGATGCGCGCATTGTCAAGACTCTGCCGACGATTCGTTATCTGCTTGACCACGGTGCATCCGTCATCCTCTGCAGCCACATTGGCCGCCCGAAGTTCGGCTACGAAGAGAAGTACTCTCTCAAAGCCGTCTGGCTGCGCCTTGAAGAGCTGCTTAACCAGAATATCTATTTCCTCTCCGAGGCCGTCGGTTCGCGCGCACAGATCGTTGCGTCCCGCCTGAAGCCCGGCGAGATTATGCTCCTTGAAAATGTCCGCTTTGTTTTTGGCGAGACGGAAAACAAAGATGCCGTCGCCAAGGCATATGCCTCTCTGGCCGACATTTTTGTCAATGATGCGTTCGGCTCGTCTCACCGTGCCCACGCCTCTACCGAAGGCGTGGCCAAATATCTGCCCGCCGTCTCCGGTCTTCTTGTCAAGAAAGAGCTTGAGATCATGGGCAATGTCATGGAAAATCCGCGTCATCCGTTCGTCCTGATGGTCGGCGGCAGCAAGGTCTCCGACAAGATCGGCGTCATTGATTACCTGCTCGAGCAGGCCGATCACATCATCATCGGCGGCGGCATGAGCTACACATTCACAAAAGCCCTCGGCGGCAAGATCGGCAATTCGCTCTGCGAGGCCGAGAGCTTTGACTACTGCCGCAAGCTGATAGAGAAAGCCAAGCAGAAGGGCGTTCAGGTCCACCTTCCGAAGGACAACGTCATCGCGGATCGCTACGATCCGGAAGCCAAAAAGGCCGTCTGCCCGGACGGTCAGATCCCGGACGGCTGGATGGGCCTCGACATCGGTCCGGAAACGATTGCCGAGTATGCAGAGATCATCCGCAGCGCCGGTACGGTCGTCTGGAACGGCCCGATGGGCGTGTTTGAATGGCCGCGCTTTGCCTTTGGCACCCAGCAGATCGCCAAGGCAATGGCAGAGTCGGAAGCGCTGACCGTCATCGGCGGCGGCGACAGTGCCGCAGCAGCAGAGCAGTTCGGCCATGCCGATGCCATTACGCACGTCTCTACCGGCGGCGGCGCCTCGCTGGAATTCTTCGCCGGCCATGAGTTGCCCGGTGTGGCATGCCTGATGGACGCTACCTGACGGCGATGCATACATCCCAATCCACAGCGCACACGTCATCTCTCATTTGAAGGAGCAAACCATGAATCGAACTTACCGCAAAACCATTATCGCCGGCAACTGGAAGATGAACAAGACCATTGCAGAGACGACACTGTTTGCGCGCGAGCTCAAAAAAATTCTGCCCAAAGGGCGCTGGTGTTCCATTGTTCTGTGTCCGCCGGCCATCTGCATCCCGGCGCTGTCCAAGTCGCTGCGCGAGACGCGTGTCGCCGTGGGCGCACAGAACATGAGCGAACACGAGTCCGGTGCCTATACCGGAGAGCTGTCGGCCGCAATGCTGACCGGTGCCGGGTGTGAATACGTCATCCTCGGTCACTCAGAGCGCCGTGCGATGGGCGAAACGGACGAGCAGGTCAACGCCAAGGTGCGCGCCGCGCTTGCTGCCGGTCTTCGGCCGATCATCTGCGTTGGTGAAAGCCTGGCGCAGCGCGAAGCCGGCCTGACCGCAGAGATCATCACGCTGCAGGTGCGTTCGGCTCTGGTCGGCCTGACCGGACCGAAAGTCAAAAAGTGTATCATTGCCTATGAGCCGATCTGGGCCATCGGCACCGGCCTGACGGCCACGCCCGAACAAGCCGCCGAAGTTTGCGGCAACATCCGGACGATCATCCGCCGCAGCTTTGACGCAAAAGTCGCGCGCGCCGTATCGATCCTTTACGGCGGCTCGATGAACGAGGAGAACGCCTTCGCCCTGCTGGCCTGCCCCGATATTGACGGCGGCCTGATCGGCGGAGCCTCGCTCGTTCCGGAGAAATTTGTAAAAATTATTCAGGCAGCCAACCAGCCGGCCCGGACCAAAGAGCCGGACACTGCCGATGAGGAGGACGCAACCAATGAAACAGTATCTTGAAATTCTCGACGTCTGGGGCCGTCAGGTCATTGACTCTCGCGGCAATCCGACCGTCGAAGCGGAGGTCTATATCGACGGCGGCTTCATCGGTCGTGCCGCCGTTCCGTCCGGTGCTTCAACCGGCATCTATGAAGCCTGCGAGCTGCGTGACGGCGGCGCCGAATACCTCGGCAAGGCAGTTATGAAGGCTGTCACCAACATCAACACCGAGATCGCTGACGAGATCGTCGGCATGAACGCGCTTGACCAGGCCGAAATCGACCAGGCCATGATCGAGCTCGACGGCACGGAGAACAAATCCCGCCTCGGCGCGAATGCCATTCTGGCTGTCTCTCTGGCCACTGCCCGGGCTGCAGCCGAAGCACTCGGCATCCCGCTCTATCGCTATGTTGGCGGCGTCAACGCCAAGCAGCTTCCGGTTCCGATGATGAACATCATCAACGGCGGCGCACACGCAAACAACAACGTTGACATTCAGGAATTTATGATCATGCCGGTCGGTGCACCGAGCTTTGCCGAAGGTCTGCGCTGGTGCGCGGAAGTCTTCCACACGCTCAAGGCAGTGCTCAAAGAAAACGGCACGCCTGCGCCGGGCGTCGGTGACGAAGGCGGCTATGCGCCAAACCTGAAGAAGGATGAAGACGCACTCAAGGTGATCGTTCAGGCCATTGAGAGAGCCGGCTACAAGCCCGGCGAGGACTTCATGATCGCCATGGACGGCGCTGTTTCCGAGTGGTATCAGGAAGACGGCACCTACTATCTGCCGAAGGCCAGGAAGACTATGACCCGTGCACAGATGGTTTCGATGTGGAAGCGCTTCGTCGAGAATTATCCCGTCATTTCCATCGAAGACGGCATGGGCGAAGAGGACTGGGAAGGCTGGGCCATGCTGACCAAGGCTCTCGGCCAGAAGGTGCAGCTCGTCGGCGACGATCTGTTCGTTACCAACACCGCCCGCCTCAAGAAGGGCATTTCGCTCGGCGTGGCCAATGCCATCCTCATCAAGGTCAACCAGATCGGTACGCTGACCGAGACCCTCGACGCCATTGAGACAGCCAACCGCGCCGGTTATACCGCGGTCGTCTCCCATCGCTCCGGCGAAACGGAGGATACCACGATCGCCGACCTCGCCGTTGCGCTCAATGCCGGCCAGATCAAGACCGGTGCGCCGTCGAGAACCGACCGCGTTGCGAAGTACAATCAGCTGCTTCGCGTCGAAGAAGAGCTCGGCACTGCCGCACATTACCCGGGCAAGGACGCGTTCTTTAACCTGTGAATTTATTTTGCCGCCAGCGGAATCTCCGCTGGCGGCTTTTTTGCAAAGAGCACCTCTTTCGGCAAAAAATCCCGGACAGGATATCCTGTCCGGGATTTTGTATTGCAGAGCAATATTACGAAGTGGCAACCAGGCCGCCGTCCGGGTAGATGGAGTTGGAGGTGACGAAGTCAGCCGCCGGGGAGGCGAGGTACATAACGGTACCGACGATGTCGGACTCGTAGCCGATACGCATAGCCGGCTGGGAAGCGGCGATGTTGTTACGGACGGTCTCGTCGGCCGGGAGCAGACCAACCATCATCGGGGTGTAGGTGATGGTCGGGCCAACCAGGTTGACCTGGATGTTCGGGCGGAGGTCAGCAGCGAAAGCCTTGGTCAGCATCTCGACAGCACCCTTGGTGGTGTTGTACGGGACGTTGCCGTTGCCGCCGTTGGCGACAGCACGGATGCCGCGGACGGAGCCGATGTTGATGATCTTGCCGTAGCCCTTGTTCGGGTTGGCCTGACCAGCGGTGAACTCGGACTGCGGAATCTGCTCAGCGCCTTCGAGGTTGTTGTTCTTCATCCAGTTGCCGAAGTACTTGCAGGTGAACATCAGGGAAGTGATGTTGGTGTTCAGCATGCCGTTCCAGACATTGGTGTCGATTTCCCAAGACCACATCTTCTTGTTGTAGCCCTGAGAGTTGACGAGAATGTCGCAGCCGCCGAGGCCTTCAGCGGAAACGGTGTACTCGAGCATCTTCTTGACGGTCTCTTCGTCACCGGCGTCGCCGGCGAAGTAGCAAACCTTGACGCCTTCCGCGGCGCCGGCCTTGATATCCTCGCAAGCAGCGATCAGGGCGTCCTCACGACGGGAAGAGATGAGAACGTTGACACCGCGCTGCGCGAAAGCCTTCGCGATCTCCTTGCCGAAACCGCCGGCGCCGCCGACGACAACAGCATTCTTGCCGGAGATATCAAAAATATCGGCATAGTTGCCATTAAAAACCTTGGGCATTGTAATTACTCCTTTATGTTTGTGTATTCAAAAGCCAGTCGGCCAATGAATCAAAAGTTATGTCGTTTTGCTTACGCCTGCGGCGGGAGCAGAGTGACGAGCATCTTGGTGACGGTGGTACCCATGTTGGTGACGGACTTCGGGCAGCCGCCGCA
>CAZUKJ010000108.1:0-5532 GCA_964620855.1 uncultured Oscillospiraceae bacterium | reverse complement strand
TTCTATCTGCCGAAGAAGCAGAAATAACTGCTTAACCCGCCGCCCTTATTTCAGGGCGGCGGGTTTTTTTCAGATTGTACCACAAGCATCCCTACACCACGCCCATCTGCCGGTTGATCTCCCCGGCTGACCACGCCGCAGTGCACACCGCGCGCACATACCCCACGATGCTCACGCCCCCGTCATCCCCGACCTGCGCGCTCATCGTGCCGCCGGGCATGTGAACTGTCACCTCCACACCGCTGCGCCCCAGCCGATGCATCGCCGCCGCGGCCGCCGCTGCGCCGCTGCCGGATGAGAGCGTGTACCCCGCGCCGCGCTCAAACGTCTCCACCGCCAGATTCGCCCGGTCGAGCACCTGTACCAGAGAGACATTGACCTGCTCGGGGAACTGCGCAGCACTCACAATGCGCCCGCCCAGCCCACATGCCAGCTCCCGCGAAACGCTTTCCAGCGGCACGATGCAGTGCGGAATTCCCGTTGTCAGGCATGTCACCTCCAGCGCCCGCCCGGAAAATACCATCGGCTCATTCACAACCTCGCGCGGCGCACCCGTGACCGGCACATCGCCGCTGTGAAAGCTGACCTTCCCCAGATGCACGCGCAGCGTCTCGGCGCGCGCATCGAGAAACTCGGCTTCCACCTGCCGCCTGCCCGTGCAGATCGTTACCCGCGGCCCGAACGCATACCCCTCGTCGCGCAGGTAGCGCGCAAAGATCATCAGCGCATTGCCGCCGCCGGCGGCCTCCGAGCCGTCGGGGTTGAAGATCCGCACACCAATGCAGCCGTTGTTAAAAAGCGGCCCGATCAGAATTCCATCCGCGCCAACGCCGAAATTGCGGCTGCACGCAAGCTGCACAAGTGTGTCGGTCAGTGCGCCCTCCCCCTTGTTCGGATCGAAAATCAGATAGTCATTGCCCAGTCCGGTATACTTTTTCAGTGTCAGTTCCATGTTCTCCGCCTCCTTGTCTCACCATTGTATACCGAATGGATTGCATTTTCTGCACGAAATATGATATATTGAATGTAAATCCTGCTATGAGGTGTACATATGGACGCAGTATCGTATGAAAAGCGTGGCTATCTGGTTGAGGACTACCGGCTCTTCCGGCTCTCGGGCAACGACGCAGAACATATCGAATGGCATTACCACGACTTCCACAAACTCGTGGTCTTTCGCGGCGGTACGGCAGACTACGCCATTGAGGGCAAGCGCTACAGTCTCTGTCCCGGCGACATGGTGATCGTGCCGCGCGGCAGCATCCACCGCCCCGAGCCGGGCTGCGGCGACTACCGGCGCGATATCGTCTACCTCTCGCCGGAGTTTCTGCAAGCGCACAGCACGCCCGGCAGCGATCTTGAGCACTGTTTTTCGCAGGCGATGGCGCGCTATCAGTTCGTTCTTCGCCCGACGGTGCAGACCGAACCGGCTCTGCAGGCGCTGCAGCGGCTTGCAGCCGCAGCCGATCACCCGGGCTTCGGGCAGGAGGTGCTCTGCCGCGCGCTGCTGATCGAGTTTGTCGTCGCACTCACACGGTCGCTTGACGATGAGTGTATCCGCTTCGTCCCGGATGCCTCGTGCGACGAGAAGATCGTTGCACTTGTGCGCTATCTGCACGAGCATCTGGAAGAGGATCTGTCGATTGACCGCCTCGCGCAGACGTTTTTCATCAGCAAATCACACCTGATGCGGCGGTTCAAGGCAGAGACGGGCTACACGATTCACGGCTATGTGACCGAAAAACGCCTGCTGGCAACACGCGACCGCATCCGCAGCGGCATGCCGGTAACACAGGCAGCCTACGCCAGCGGCTTCCGGGATTATTCCTCGTTCGCCCGGGCGTATAAAAAGCAGTTCGGCGAGATGCCCAAGCTCGCCGTCCCCCGCTCCACCGACTGACCCATTGGTCGATTGGAGTCATTACGAGCCGCATTGCGGCGCAACCGCCCCTGCAATCTCCATTCGGCGCTCGGCACAAATTGTCCGCCCTGCCATAAGCCCCGCACCGCACCAAGACTCTCCTCTGCAAGGCGCTATGGGCCATCTCGTGTGCGGCTGCGTCTATGCTCGGCGTCAAAGCTCCCTCTGACGAGGGAGCTGTCAGCCGTCAGGCTGACTGAGGGAGAGAAACACCGATTCAGGCGGGGCGGCGACGAATGAACGATTTCATGCGGCATTTTTGCGCACCCTCAGTTCCCTCTCCGGGGGGAGCTGAGGGTATCATTTTGCCCACTTGGTCCTCGCTGTCCCCCTCCGGAGTCTCCCCGCCCGGGAGACTCTTTTTATTCCCCGCACCCCGCGGGGCGGGCCTTGCGCCCGTCCAAATCCCCCATCTCCCCTTTCGCCCCATTGCTATTTTCGTCGAAATCCGTTATAATAAGTCGATTACCTTCCCCAATTTTGTAACGAGATGGAGATCACTATGAAATTTACCTGTTCCGTACCCTGCCTGTTCGGTCTGGAGGGCCTGGTCAGCGACGAACTCAAGCGCCTGAAGATGGAAAACGTCCGCGCCGAAAACGGCCGCGTGCTCTTCGACGGCGGCTGGGCCGAGGTGGCGCGCGCCAACTTGTGCCTGCGCATGGGCGAGCGCGTGCTGATCGTGCTCGGCGAGTTCCCCGCACCGACATTCGACGCGCTCTTTGAAGGCGTCAAGGCCCTGCCGTGGGAGTCGATCATCCCGAAAACCGGCACATTCCCCATCCGCTGCCGCACCGTCAACTCTGCGCTGCACTCGCAGCCGGACTGCCAGAAGATCGTCAAGAAGGCGATCAGTGTGCGCCTCGGCCAGAAATACGGTCTCGAGTGGCTGCCCGAGACCGGCGAGACCTATCAGGTCCGCGTTTCGATCCTCAAAGATATTGCCTCGCTGGCGATCGACACCTCCGGCGCAGGCCTGCACAAGCGCGGCTGGCGCGCTGTGCACAACGACGCTCCGCTGCGCGAAACACTCGCCGCCGCGATCGTCAACCTCGCGCGCTACCGCGGCCGCGACAATTTTGTCGACCCGTTCTGCGGCAGCGGCACGATCTGCATTGAAGCGGCGCTGGCTGCGCTGAACCGTGCTCCGGGCCTGCAGCGCGAATTTACCGCTCAGCAGTTCACCACCATGCCCCAGCAGGTTTGGGCAGAAGAAGCCGAAGCCGCCAAAGCCCGGGAATTTCGTGGAGACTACCATATCTTCGGCAGCGACGTTGACCCCAAGAGTCTCTCCATCGCCCGCTCCAACGCAAGAAAAGCCGGTGTTGCGGAGTACATCACCTTCACCGAGGCCGACGCACGCACGATCACTCTGCCCGAAGGCGGCGGTATCCTCGCCGCAAACCCGCCTTACGGCCAGCGTCTGGGCGAGATCCGAGACGCACAGAAGCTCTACCGCGATTTTGGCCGCCATATGGCCCATACCGACGGCTGGAAGCAGTATATCCTCACCTCCGAGCCGGAGTTCGAGCGCTATTACGGCGCCCGCGCGAACAAAAAACGCAAGCTCTACAACGGCATGATCCAGTGCAATCTCTATATGTATCTGTAACAGGAGGCGTTGAGTATGCGTCACTATTTCATTCTCAACCCGGCCGCGGGTAAGAACGACCAGACCGCAGCACTCTCAGAATCCATCCGCAAGGCCTTTGCCGGTCAGGATTTCGACATTGCCATTTCCAAATATAAGGGTGACTGCACTGAGCTTGCCCGCGCGGCGGCGATGACGGACGAGGAAGTCCGTATCTACGCCTGCGGCGGCGACGGCACACTCAACGAGGTCGTCAACGGCGTAGTCGGCTACCCAAACGCTGCCATCACCTGCCTGACCGCAGGCTCCGGCAACGACTTTGTCCGTAATTTCTCCGAGACAGCGCCGTTTGCCGACCCGGCCAGCTTTCTCGACAGCGACGAAGCTGAGTTCGACCTCATCGCCTGCAGCGAAGGGCTCTACAGTCTGAACATCTGCTCGATGGGCATCGACGCGCGCATCGGCACGAAGGTTGACCGCTATAAGCGCCTGCCGCTCGTGACCGGCTCGGGCGCATATCTGCTCTCGACCGTCGTCAATCTGATGCACGGCATCCACCATCCGTACCACATTGAGATCGACGGTGAGAAGATCGATGGCCGCCAGAGTCTGATCTGCGTCTGCAACGGCCGCTGGTACGGCGGCGGCTTCCACCCCATGCCCGGCGCACGGCTCGACGACGGCCAGCTCGACGTGCTCATTATCCGCGACATATCGCTTTTGACCGTTGCCAGGGTCATCGGCGCGTACAAAAAAGGCCTGTACGCCAACTACCCCGACCTGATCCGCCACGTCCGCTGCCACGAAATCCGCATCGTCTGCGAGACACCCGAGGAGATCAACCTCGACGGTGAGCTGCTCTACGGGCAGGACGTCCGCTTTACCCTTGCGCCCAAAAAGCTCCGCTTCTTCTATCCGAAGGGCCTGACATTCGTCGAGCCGGGCTGAACACCGTGCAGCACCTCCGAAGCGGAGGAACTTCAAAAAAAATTCACAGAAAGATCACAAAATGTGCCATTTTCCCCCTTGCACAATCGGGGCAAGTGGTATATGATAATACCAGTCTTAGCACTCAGGTGTTTTGAGTGCTAAACTACTGCTCAAATTGGTATACTATATGACAGGCAGGCTTCCTGCCGTCATGGATTGTTTAGGAGGCATTTTAGTATGAAACTCATCCCATTGGCCGACAGAGTCATTATCAAGCCGGTCGAAGTCCAGGAGACCACCAAGTCCGGCATCATCCTGTCCACCGCGAACAAGGAAAAGCCGGAAGTGTTTGAAGTCATCGCTGTCGGCCCCGGCGGCATGATCGACGGCACCGAAGTGGAAATGACCGTCGAGATCGGTGACAAGGTCATCACCTCGAAGTATGCCGGCACCGATGTCAAGGTTGATAACGAGACCTACACCATCGTCCGTCAGGCGGACATTCTTGCAATCGTTGAATAAGTAACTGGAGGTTCTATACGAAATGGCAAAGCAGATTGTTTATGGCGAGCAGGCGCGCAAGGCGCTGCAGGCCGGTATCGACCAGCTCGCTGACACCGTAAAAGTCACCCTTGGCCCGAAGGGCCGCAACGTCGTGCTCGGCAAGCAGTACGGCTCCCCGCTGGTCACCAACGACGGCGTTACCATCGCCCGCGACATTGAGCTCGAAGACGCCTTTGAGAACATGGGCGCGCAGCTCGTGCGCGAAGTCGCCACCAAGACCAACGATGTCGCCCGCCACGGCACCACCACCGCCACCGTTCTGGCGCAGGCCATCGTTGGCGAGGGCCTGAAGAACGTCTCCGCCGGCGCGAACCCAATGGTCATGCGCAAGGGCATCGAGAAGGCCGTCAAGGTCGCTGTCGACGCGATCAAGTCCCACTCCCAGCTCGTCAACGGCAGCGAGGACATCGCCAGAGTCGGCACCGTCTCCTCCGGCGATGAGACCGTCGGCAAGCTGATCGCCGAGGCGATGGAGAAGGTCTCCACCAACGGCGTCATCACCATCGAAGAGTCCAAGACCGCCGAC
>CAZUKJ010000107.1:0-5632 GCA_964620855.1 uncultured Oscillospiraceae bacterium | reverse complement strand
TCTGGGCATCTATCCGGCCGTCGACCCGCTCGACTCCACCAGCCGCATCCTGACCCCCGAGATCGTTGGTGAGGAGCATTATCAGGTGGCCCGCAGCGTGCAGCAGATCCTCCAGCGCTACAAGGAGCTGCAGGATATCATCGCCATCATGGGTATGGACGAGCTCTCCGAGTCCGATAAACTGACGGTTTCGCGCGCCAGAAAGGTGCAGCGTTTCCTCTCGCAGCCGTTCTCCGTCGCCGAGCAGTTTACCGGCATGGATGGCAAGTATGTCCCGCTTTCCGAGACGATCCGCGGCTTCAAGGAGATCATCGAAGGCAAGCATGACGATATCCCCGAATCCGCCTTCCTGTTCGCCGGCACCATCGACGAGGTGGTCGCCAAGGCGCAGAAGGGGTGATCGGTATGGCGTCGTATCATCTGCAGATCGTCACGCCGGACGGCCTGAGCTATGACGGCGAAGCCGAAAAGCTGGTCGTTCGTACCGCAGCCGGTGAGGTTTGCATCCTGGCGCACCACATCAACTTTGTCAGTACGCTCGGCATGGGCCAGGCCCGCATCATTACCGAGGACGGTCAGGAGCGCCGTGCCGCCTGCATCGGCGGCATGATCTCGGTGCACGACGGTTCTGTCAAACTTGTGCCCAGCACCTTTGAATGGGCAGAGGACATCGACACCGACCGCGCCAAACACGCCGAGGAAGTCGCCCGCACACGCATGGCTGACAAGTCGCTCTCCGACCGCGAGCTGGCAATGGCAGAAGCCAAGCTGCGCCGTTCGCTGGTTCGCCAGAGTGTCGCAAAGCGCTAAAACAACAAAAGGGAGTGTTGCAAATTGCAACACTCCCTTTTTTCTTTGCAGTTTAGGTTTTTTCATCCGGATTGGTCTGTTCCGGATTTCTGCGGCTTTCCACATAGCTGCGGTATGCCTCCTCCTCGCGGCGCTTTTTCCGCACAACGCGGACCACAATCACCACGACGACGCCCACAATGGCCAGGAATACCAGAACGCCGGTCCAGTTATAGGCAAACGAGAGCAGCAGGTCCTTCAGATCGTCGACAAAGCTGTTCGCGCCGGATTTGAATGCGGCAGAGAGCCGTGCGCCGAAGCCGATGACCGGCTCTTCCACTTCCGTCAGCTCATAAACTTCGCTCAGGTTGATGTAGATCGTCGAATAGCCGACGAGCGAATCATACTTGCGAAGCCGGCCCGTCAGGTTTTCGATCTGCAGCTCGGTCTCGGAGATCGCAGACTCAATGGTGATGATGTCCTCCATGTTCTCCGCGTTCGCCAGCAGCTCCTGCAGGCGCTCGAGCTTGGTCTGCTGCGTCACGAGGCGGGACTCCGTGTCATAGTACTGCTCGCTGATGTCCTCCGCCGACTGGTAGAGGTTATTCACCTGGCACAGATCGCCGACCTGCTCGCAGAATGCAAAATACTGCTCAGCCGGGACGCGCACGGTGTAATAGGCGCGGCGGTAGTTGCTGTAGTTGTTGACCTGGTTCGACTCAAAGTAGCCGCCGGCCGCCGTGACCAGTGCCTGCAGCTCGGTGACTGCCTTGTCAAACTGCGTGGTCTCCATGTCAATTTCGGCTGTGTAAATCAGCTTGGTGTTGGCGGGCAGACCGGACGATGTCTGCGCTTCTGTCACAGGCGCCGACGGTGCTTCGTCGGTTGTGCCGGTGTCATAGTACCCGTCGTCCCAGCCGGCAGCAGACTCGGTTTTGACCGCGACGCTATCCATTGCAACAGTTGACGATGTGTTCATCGCGCTGTCGCTGGAAGCACCGGCGCCGCAGCCGGTCAGCAGCGCAAGCAGCACAAGCACGCTCAGCAGAATGCACAGTGTCTTTTTCATAAGTTTTCCCTCCGTTTCATCAATTTGGTCTTCTGTTTATATAGACGGATTTCGGGAGAAAAGGTTTCGCGGATGAAAAAATTTTATTCTTTTTTAAAACAGCAGTCCGAAAAGGCCGCCGAGCACAACGCCGGACACATAGACAATCGCGAGAATGAGCCAGTTGTCCTTCCAGCTGCGATTCGTGCGGAAGAGCACGAGCATACCGACGCCGCTGCCGACCATCAGGCCGGAGAGCATCGCACCGGCGCGCATCGCACCGGCCAGATACAGCTTGGTGATGACGACCGACGAGGCGCAGTTCGGGATCAGACCGATCAGGCCGGCAAGCAGCTCACCGACAACCGGCTTGTTGAGAATCAGAGCGGCCAGCCGCTCTTCTCCGAAGTATTCAACCACACATGTCAGCGCAAACGAGACTACAAACAGGAAGAAGAAAATCTCAACGGTGTGGATCAGCGCAGGGCGGATAATGCCCGTGTGCTCATGGCAGCTGCAGTGGGAATGTTCGCACAGATCGTCGATGTGCAGCTGGCGGCTCGTGTGTCGGCGCAGCAGCAGATCAACCAGATAGCCAACCAGTACTGCTGCCGCGATCTTCACGCCGAGGATCTTGAAAATCAGGCCCGGGTCAACCGCCTCAGAGAGCAAAATGGGCAGCATCTCATCGGAGGTGGACAAAAACACCGCAATCAATGCGCCGCGCGTGATTACGCCGCCGGCGTACAGGCTCGAAGCCGCCGCGGAAAAGCCGCACTGCGGGATCACGCCGACAACCGCACCGAGGATCGGCCCGGCGCTCTGCGCCCTGACCAGACCGCGCTGCATCGCGCCGCCTGCATGCGCCTCGATCGCCTCGATCACAAGGTAGGTCAAAAACAGAAACGGCAGGATCAGAATATTATCCTCAAAGGTATGTTCCAGGTTGTGAAGCAAAAATTCCAGCATTGATTGATACCTTTCCTAATCATTGAATCTCTCTTTATTTCAGTATACCATCTGGCCCGATCTGCGGCAACGGATTTTTCATCTTTCGCCGCTTTTTCCGGCGTTTTTTGATTTCCCCGCTTGCCTTTATATGTATCCACTGATATACTAAAAAATACTGACTGAATAAAAGGGTGTGTCTCATTTTGGCAAAAAACAAACAGATTCTGAATGACCTGACCGTCGGTCCGGTGTTCAAGCAGCTGATCATGTTTTCTCTGCCGCTGATGGCAGCTTACGCGCTGCAGGCGGTCTACAACATCGTCGATATGATTGTCGTCGGCCAGTTCGTCGGCTCGGCCGGTCTGTCTGCCGTCGGCATCGGCGGCCAGATTCAGAACTTTCTGATGTTCATCGGCATGGGTCTCGCCTCTGCCGCTCAGATCATGACCTCGCAGCAGGTCGGCTCCGGTGACTATGACCGACTGAAGCATACCATCGGCACGTCGCTGACGCTGCTCACTGTGCTGTCGGTCATCTGCGGCGGCGCGTGCATGCTGCTGTGCCCGCAGCTTCTGGACCTGATCAATGCACCGGAAGAAGCCTTCTCCGAAGCGTATGCCTACTGCATGGTCTGCAGTGCCGGTACGTTCTTTGTCTACGGCTATAACGGCGTCTGCTCGATCCTGCGCGGCATGGGTGAAAGCAAGCTGCCGATGTACTTCGTCAGCATTGCCGCCGTGATCAACATCGTCCTCGACCTGCTGTTTGTCGCAGTCTTCCACATGGGCGCCGGCGGTGCCGCTCTGGCCACGATCATCGCGCAGGGCATCTCCTTCATTCTCTCTCTGATCACACTTTACCGCCGCCGCGACGCGTTCCACTTCGACTTCAAGCTCTCCAGCTTCAAGCCGAAGATGGCCTACTGCAAGGGCCTGTTCCAGCAGGGCCTTCCGCTGATCCTGCAGAGCGTGATGATCAGCGTCTCGATGATGTTCATCAACGCCAACGTCAACACCTTTGGTGTCGTGGCTTCGGCCGTCGACGGCGTGGGCAACAAGCTCAGCACCATCGCCTATTCGTTTATGAACGGTCTGAGCATCGCTTCGGCAGCGATGATCGGCCAGTGCTTCGGTGCGCGCAAGCATGACCGACTCAAAAAAGTCTACTGGTATGCGACCGCGCTGGCCATGCTCATCTTTGTGATTCTCGCCGCCGTCTGCTTCCTGGCCCCGGAGCCGGTCTTCCGCCTGTTTACCTCCGATCCGGATGTCATCGCCTATGCGACGGATTACATGAAGATCGCCGCGGTGTTCTTCCTGTCGAACTGCACCATGCTCACGCCGTATGCGCTGATGTCGGGCTGCGGCGCCGCCAACCTGAACCTCATCATCGGTATTCTCGACGGTGTTGTGGCGCGTCTTGGTCTGAGCATCCTGCTCGGCAAGTACATGGGCGTGTACGGCTACTGGCTCGGCAGCGCGCTGGCCGGCTTCGTCACGACCATCGGCGGAAGCCTGTACTACTTCTCCGGAAAGTGGAAAACAAAAAAGCTCGTACTCGACGAAACACAATAACAGCGCAGATTGCTTCCTGCAAATTTATAAGGGAGTGTTGCATTTTGCAACACTCCCGCTTTTTTACAGTTCGATGGTGATATTGTCCTTGTGTACACGATCCCAGGAAAACGCGCCGATCAGCTCCTGCGCGGACGCCGGGACATCCTCCGGCCAAACCCCCGCCAGATACGCCAGATGGCCCAGAACGGCCTCCGGCGTCGTGCTGCTCCGCAGCGCACCGAGATCGAGGTCACGTTCGCGTTTGGACAGCCGCCGGCCGTCGGCCGCCTGCAAAAGCGGCACATGGTAATGCTCCGGAGCGGGCCAGCCGAGCAGTTTGTACAGATACAGCTGCCGCGGCGTTGAGTCGAGCAGGTCGCGGCCGCGCACCACCTGATTGATGCCGCCGAGGTGATCGTCAATCACAACGGCCAGTTGATAGGCATGCGTCCCGTCGGTCTTGCGGATGACGAAATCGCCGCAGTCGCGGGCAAGATTTTCCCGGTATTCGCCCTGCAGGCCGTCAACAAAGGTCTGTTCCCAATCCGGAACGGCCAGCCGCAGCGACGGTGTTTTTGTCTTCTCCGCACGCTGCGCATCACTCAGGCGTCGGCAGGTGCCGGGGTAGATCAGCTTGCCGTCCGAAGCATGGGGCGCAGACGCCGCTTTCAGATCGCTGCGCGAGCACCAGCACGGATAGACCAGTCCCTGCGCCTGCAGCTGCCCGACATATGCCGCGTAGACCGCACCACGCTCAGACTGCTGCTGCATCTCGCGATCCCAGTCCAGCCCCAGCCAGCGCAGATCCTCTTTGAGCTGCTCGGCATACTCCGGGCGGCAGCGGCCGGTATCGAGGTCTTCGATGCGCAGCACCATTTCGCCGTCGGATGCACGCACGGACAGCCATGCAAGCAGCGCAGAAAACGCGTTGCCCAGATGCATCCGCCCGCTCGGGCTTGGCGCAAACCGCCCCACGACCATTCCCAACCGCTCCCCTCTCATTTCTTCCCTTTCACTATATCGGGATTTTCCCGCTTTGACAACCGATTTTTTCGATTGCGTACGAAGCGGTCTCGCCCGGCCGGTCGTCTTGTCCACTCTCGCCAGAAAACAGCAGCCCGCAGGGCCTGTTTTTCTGCAATATTCCGACGAAAAGATCGGTTGACAAGCGGTGTGATATTCTGTATAATATACGAGCCTGTCCAGAGGATAGGCTATCCTTGCCACCGGCGCGACCGGTGGCCATAAGTCCAAAAGGAGGTGCAAACAACATGGCTCAGATTTCCGC
>CAZUKJ010000106.1:0-5652 GCA_964620855.1 uncultured Oscillospiraceae bacterium | reverse complement strand
GCGTATCTGTACCGATACGCTCCGTTCACTGTTTTACGGCAACCCGCCTATATACAGTTCTTTTTTGTTGAATCCGGAAGAGTGCGGTAGTATAATGGCAGTATTCTGTAAATCCCCACGGAGGTGAGAGAGTGTTTTTTCGTGACAGCATGAAAAATCTGGTCCGCTCGCGCGGAAAAACGGCGCTCTTTTTTGCGCTGCTTCTGATCCTCACGCTGCTGGTGGGCTTGAATTTGTGCGTCTGGCTGTCTGTGAACCGGTATCTCGCCGCATGCAATGAGACATTCACGACCATCGGCCTGTTGGAATATATGGGCGCAGACTATCCTGACGAGAGCATCTATGATCCCGCCGCGGTTGAAGCAATCCGGAATTTTGACACGGCAATGATCGCAGAGCACGAGAGTGTTCTGCTCTGGGATGAGAGCGAGCGTGCGATGGGCTACACCGAAGGCTTCCAGCAGGCGAGCTACCAGAACCTCTATGACAAAGACCGCGCGGTGCTGGTCATCAGCGCGCCGTATCAGATGGACGGTGGGCTGTATTTCGGCTACATTGTCGAAACGGTCTATTCCTACAACGATTATACCGGCGCGATGGTGTATATCGACCCGGCCGGACTGGCCGAGCTTGAGTACGGTCATTATTATCTTGTCTCCGGTTCCTTCTTCACCGGCCCGAACTCCTACCATCATTTCGGCCTTTCTCCGCTGCAGACGCCCGCGGCGGCAGCCAATGGCGCAGATGCGGCCGTTTGTCTGGATATCACCGATCCCGAGGCCGCTCACGGCTATACGATCCCGGCAGAGTCCTCGTTTCTGGAGATCGCGCAAACACTGCGCGTGCTCAACAACAGCCTGACGGTGTTTTCGGTCGCTGATCTGTCGGCGCAGTATCTGTTCCAGCAGAATCAGCTCGTGCTGACTGCAGGTCGGATGTTTACCGAGCAGGAATCTGCGCAGGGCGCGCAGGTCTGCGTCGTGTCCGAGGCACTGGCCGGGCAGCTTGGCTTGTCCGTCGGCGATGCGCTGCCGATCTCACTTGCACACACAGGCGATGCGCTGCCCTCCGAGCTGTTCTGGGCGGGCGAGGGGTTTGACTCCACGCAGGAGTATACCATCGTCGGCATCATGCAGACGACGCAGGAGCTCAACGGCTATGTCTATGTGCCGAAGGGCTCGGACGCCGTCTTCACAGGCAACCGCACCGGCTACACCATCGGCACGGCGGTTTTGCGCAATGAGGACGCCGCTGCATTTTATCAGGAAATTGCTCCGCAGCTGCCCGACCGCGTGCATCTGACGGTTTACGATCAGGGCTACAGCGCGGTGGCCGAGCCGTTTCAGAACATTCTGCGCGCAACGAACATCATTTCCATCGTCTGTGCGCTGGCCGGTATCTGCATCCTGGTACTGTTCGGTTATTTGTTTGTGCATCGGCAGCGGGATGTGTCCGTGACGATGGTGCGCCTTGGCGTAGAAAAACGCCGCATCTGTGCGTATTTCCTCTGCGGCGCAGGTGTGCTGAGCGCGCTGGCCGCCGTCTGCGGCGCGTGTCTGGGCTACCGCCTGTCCGGCAGCGTGATCGCGTGGATCTCCGAGCTTGCCACGGCGGCCGCGCCGCCGGATACCCGCTATTCCGCATTGGCGATCGAAAAGGATCTGGCATTTTCCATGACGGCTTCGACAGCGCCGTTTGCTGCCGCTGCCGTCGGCGTATGGCTGCTTGCTTTGCTGACCTGTCTGATGTTTTCACTTGGCACATTCCGCCGCAGCCGCGCGCGGAGCGAAGCAGAGCAAACCGATCGGAAGGCGCGGCGCAGCGTGCGCCGCAGCCGTGTGCTCTATCCCCTGCTGTCGATCCGGCGCAGTGGTGCGCGCTCGATGATCCCTGTGGCCACCATGCTTCTGGCTGCGATGTTTCTGTGCCGTCTGGCCGCGTCGGATGCGGCGTATCAGGCGCAGCTCGACCAGATCCGATCCGATACGAAGATCTCCGGCGCGATCACCGACGTCCACGGCAGAACAACCGGAACGCTCACGGTGCGCGGCGACTCCGTGCGCACGCTGCTCGCCTCGGGGTATCTGGAGGAAGTGGTGCTCACCGGGTCGAGGCACTATCTGTTTGAGGCCGTGATCGAGTCCGGCGGCGTCGCGCAGCCGTATGAGCCGATCGTGTATCCTTCGACCTCGTTTGCACAGGAGACCTTTTTGAACCGGGCGCTGGCCGGGCCGTCTCTGATCTGCACAAACAGTCTGGAAAAAGCACCGGAGTTCTATTACAGCAGCTTTGTGGAAACCACATGGCTTGACGGCTATGATGAAAGCGTTCTCTCTGCGGCCGTCGACGACGGCGAGCCGGTGCCGTGTCTCGTGCCGACGACGCTGATGGAGTCGGAAGGGATTCAGCTTGGAGATACGGTCCAGCTGTGGCTGTTCAACGGCTCAAGCCGGAAGGTCTGCCAGTTCCGCGTGGTGGGCAGCTTCGTCAAGGCCAGCACAAAGGAGAATATTTACGCACCGATCTCGTTCTATGCCGATACCAGCCTGCTTGTCGGTGAACTCGACGAGGAGCAGACGCGATCGCTCGAGCGCACATCGTTTGCCAGCGCAGATTTTACACTTGCTGACGCGACGGAGCTTTCCTCGTTTAAGGAATATCTCTCGTCGAACCGGTTCTCTGCCGCCGGTGATCTGAGCGGAAACCGCGTGTTCATCCAGCTGCGGGATCGGGAATTCCTCAGCACGGTGCAGACGCTCTCGGATCAGATTGACTATGTCGGCGTACTCTACCCCTGTCTGAGCGTGCTCGTGTGCGCGGCGGGTCTTGTCGGCGCGTTCGCGCTGATGCTCAGCCGCAAGCGGGAGCTTGCAATCATGCGCGCGCTTGGCGCTGCGCCGCGGCGCGTATTTGGCGGCTTCTTTGGCGAGCAGCTTGCGCTGTGCCTGCCCGGCGCGGCGGTTGGCCTGGCGTTGACGGTGCTCACCGGCGATTTCTCACAGGCCGGCCTCGCGCGTGTCGGAATCTTTGTCCTTTGCTGGCTGATCGGCAGCACACTGGCGCTGCTTCGGATGAACGGCACAGCCGTTCTCGATATTCTGCATGAGGAGGAATGACCATGGCGATTCTGGAAGCAAACAACCTCTGTTACAGCTACGGCCGCGGCTCTGCCGAGGTCCTGCACAATATTTCCTGCGCGTTTGAATGTGGAAAGGTCTATGCGCTCGTGGGCCGTTCCGGCAGCGGCAAGAGCACGCTGCTCTCCGTTCTCTCCGGTCTGGATCTGCCCGACTCGGGCGAAGTGCTTTTTGAAGGGCAGCCGCTCTCCGGCATGGACCGCAACGTCTACCGCCGCGAGAAAATCGCGGTGATCTATCAGAACTATGCGCTTTTGCCGCTGCTGACCGTCACGGAGAATATCCTCTACCCGATGGAGCTTTGCGGCATCCGCGGCAAGGCGGCGCGGGAGAAGGCGCACTCGCTCGCACGGCGCGTCGGTCTGCCGGACGCCCTGCTCGATCGGTTTCCGAGCCAGATCAGCGGCGGTGAGCAGCAGCGCGTTGCCATCGCGCGCGCCTTGGCGATGGACCGCAAACTGCTTCTGGCGGACGAGCCGACCGGCAATCTCGATGTGGAAAACAGCGACGCCGTGATGGAGCTGCTGCTGCAGCTGGCGCATGAGGACGGCTGCTGCGTGGTCGTTGTCACGCACGATATCGATGTGATGCAAAAAGCCGACATCGTGATGAAAATCGAAAAAGGCACGCTGAAGCTGGCATAACAAGACTGCCGAATCACAACCGACAAACTAAAATAACGCAGGATCTGCGAACCAGATCCTGCGTTATTTTTTTGCGGATTCTGGCTCCGCGTTTTCTATCTGCATGGCTCCTTAATGGCACTCGGATCGTTCTGAAAGTTCTTTCTGTATGCGCTCGGAAGCATGCCATAGGTCTCCTTAAACGCATTGGTAAATCTGCTCTGGCTTTCATAGCCGACCGCGCACGCGATCTGCGCGATGCCGTCTTTCGTTTTGAGCAGCAATTTGGCAGCGTGTTCCATTCGATGCTGCTTCATATGTGCTGCAATCGACATGCCATATACATCCTTGAATGTCTTTTTCAGCGTGGTGGGATTCATCAGAAATTGTTTGGATACATCCTCGATGGTCACTCGGTCCGCAAGATGCTCGAGCAAATACTCATGGACGCGGTGAATGATTTCTTCGGCAGAGCCGTTGTAATCTACGGCTTTTTCAGGGCAGGCAATCTCCATCACCTGCTCAACAACCTCATGCAGCAGCCCGCACGGTTCGGTGTCGGCCGCCTTGTAATACACTTCTTTTCCGTCCCGCCGACTCGTAATCAGCCCACTTTCGTGCAGCGACCGCAGATGATGCGAGACAGCCGGACTCGACATTTCGATCCAGGCGGCGATATTGTTCACACATTCTTCCTGATGACAAAGCAGCCAGAAAATCTGCAGCCTCGTGGGATCACTGAGCTGCTTGAAGATCTCGGCGGTCGCGGAAAACTGCGCAGTCTTTGCAAGCTCCGCCTTCATATTTCCAACATTTTTTTCGCCGTGCCGGTGCGGCAACGCAAATTCATTCATACGAGCCCTCCAAACTATCCTTTTTGGATATCTTCTTCGCCTTTTTGGTAGTCTGATGTCCGGATGGATTGATTCTTTTTCTGAAAACCAATATACTACAGTCACAACGATTAAGCAACGCCTTAATTGATACAAACCCACATTCAGAAAGGAATTCGTGCTATGAAAAAGACTTACAAGATTGAAGTGGACTGCGCCAACTGCGCCAACCTGATGGAAGAAGCTGCCCGCAAGACGGCCGGCGTCGCTTCCGCTACCGTGAACTATATGGCCCAGAAGATGATCATCGAATTTGAAGACGGTCAGGATGCCGGTCAGGTCATGCAGAATGTGCTCAAAGCCTGCAAGAAGGTTGAGCCCGACTGCGAGATCGAACTGTAATCAGGCTGCCCCCGGAGTATCCGGAGCCGGGTTGAATTCTCGAGGAACGGAATCGTGAAGCTATGAATAAAAAGCAAAAAAAGATGCTCATCCGCATCATCATCACCACGGCCATGCTGGTCTGCCTGCAATTCATCCCGGCAACCGGAATTTTGCAGCTTGCGCTGTATCTGGCGGCCTATCTGGTCATCGGCTATGACATTCTGAGAAAAGCCGGAAAAGGTATTCTCAACCGGCGCATGTTCGACGAAAACTTCCTGATGGCGATTGCCACTGTCGGCGCGTTTGTTCTGGCGATCATCACCAAAAGCGGCGATTATGTGGAAGGCATCGCGGTTATGCTGTTTTATCAGATCGGCGAGCTGTTCCAGAGCTATGCCGTGGGTAAAAGCCGCAGAAACATCAGCAGCCTGATGGACATCCGCCCGGATTATGCCAACATTGAGGTCGACGGAACTCTTCAGCAAGTCGACCCCGACGAGGTCGCCGTTGGCAGCATCATTGTCGTTCAGCCGGGTGAAAAAGTGCCGCTCGACGGCATCGTGGTGGAAGGCGCCAGCAGCCTGAACGCCAGCGCACTGACCGGCGAAAGCCTCCCCCGTGATGTCAACACAGGCGATGAGATCATCAGCGGCTGCATTAACATCAACGGTGTAC
>CAZUKJ010000105.1:0-5819 GCA_964620855.1 uncultured Oscillospiraceae bacterium | reverse complement strand
GCATCGTCATCATCGATCCGGAGAAGGCCAAGGGCCAGAAGCAGATCGCTGACGCTTGCCCGATCAATGCGATCTTCTGGAACGAGACGCTCGAGATCCCGCAGAAGTGCACCATGTGTGCGCACCTGCTCGACGACCCGGACTACCCGGGCAAAGAGCCGCGCTGTGTCGAGGCTTGCCCGAACCAGGCACTCGTCTTTGGCGATCTGGACGATCCGGACAGTGAGATCAACAAGGTCATCGCTGAAAACAAGGTCACCCAGCTTGAGGCACTCGGTGAGCAGAAGACAAACGTCGTTCACCTGAATGTCCCGACTGCGTTCCTCGCCGGCACCGTTTTCTACCCGGCAGAGGAGGAAGAGGTCTGCATCGGCGCCCATGTCAAGGCCACCTGCGAGTGCGGCACCGTTTATGAGATGGATACCAACTGGGCCGGTGACTGGGAGTTCGAGGACCTTCCGAAGAACAAGAAATTTGAGATCGAGATCACGTTTGACGGCTACAAGCCGGTTCATTACGAAGCCTATACCGACGCAGACCATTACGTCGCTGAGACTTATCTCGAGAGAGTTTAATTTGCAGCAGGGCGGAGTTTTTCTCCGCCCTGCATCCTGCGCACGGACGTGCGCAGCTGCGTCGTCATTATGCGGCAGGCTGCCGCTATTTACTTAGGAGATGGATTAACAATGGAAATGAAAACTGCAGTCATCATTGACGGCTGCCGTACCGCCGTCGGCTCGATGGGCGGCTCCCTCAAGCCGCTGAGTGCTTACGATCTGGCCTGTGCAGTTATGCAGGGCGAGCTTGACCGTACCGGCATCGATCCGAAGGAAATTGATGAGGTCATTATGGGCCAGTGCCGCCAGACCTCCGATGAGCCGAACATTGCCCGCGTGGCCGCGCTCAAGGTTGGTATCCCGGAGTCTGCCTCCGCGCATACCGTTATGCGTCAGTGTGCTTCTGCGATGACTGCTGTGCACAACGGCGCCATGCAGATCATGACCGGTGTGTCTGATGTTGTTCTCGCCGGCGGCACCGAGTCGATGTCCAATGCTGTGTTCTACCTGCGCAATGCCCGCTACGGCCTTGGCACCGGCAACGCCGAACTCGTTGACGCTGTCACCGAGGGTCAGTTCCGCAGCCAGCCGGAGGAGATGTACGGCAAGTACAACATGGGCGCCACGGCGGAGAAGATCGCCGAGGAGCTTGGCATTACCCGCGAGGAGCAGGATGCATTTTCCATCGAGTCCCAGCGCCGCGCCATTGAAGCGATTGACGCCGGCCGCTTTAAGGATGAGATCATTCCGGTCACCGTTCCGCAGGGCCGCAAGAAGCCGCCGATCGTTTTCGACACCGACGAATTCCCGAAGCGTGACACCAGCCTCGAGAAGATGTCAAAGCTGAAGCCCTGCTTCAACATCACCACTGCAGAAGACGGCCGCGTCTTCAACAGCAAGGAATTGAGCGGTACGGTCACCGCCGCTTCTTCCTCCGGTCGTAACGACGGCGCGAGCTGCATGCTGCTCATGAGCGAAGAGAAGGCTGCCGAACTGGGCCTGAAGCCGATGGCGAAGATCATCGGTATGGGCACTGCCGGCTGCGACCCGAAGACCATGGGCCTCGGCCCGGTCTATGCCGTTCCGAAGGCGCTTAAAAATGCCGGCCTGACCATGGACGACATTCAGCTCATCGAGCTCAACGAGGCCTTTGCTGCGCAGTCCCTCGGCTGCATCAAGCAGCTCGGCTGGGAAGACAAGATGGATATCATCAACGTCAACGGCGGCGCGATCGCGCTCGGTCACCCGGTTGGTTCGTCCGGCTGCCGTATCATTGTCACGCTGATGCATGAGATGAAGCGCCGCGGCCTCAAGTACGGCCTGGCAACCCTTTGCATTGCCGGCGGTATGGGCCAGGCGACCGTCATTGAGATGTGTGACTGACCCGATCGCAAACCCGATGCGGTAAGCACCCAATGCCGGCAATGCAAAGTGTCATCCCCGAGCGGTTCCGGCGAAGCCGGGAGCGAGTGGGGACAATAAAATCCGGCAGCGAAGCGCAGCCGGATTGCCGGCGGTATGGGCCAGGCGACCGTCATTGAGATGTGTGACTAATCCGCTTACAGAAATGACTTTGTGATCCTATTCTGATTCAGAATTTTTAGAAAAAACAGGAGAGTGACAAACCATGTCCAAGTCCAACAAGATTATGATCCAGTGCTGCCTTTGCGGCGCTGGCACCAAGAAGGCGCAGGCTCCGACCGTTCCGTACACTCCGGAGGAGATCGCTCGTCAGGTCGTCGAAGTTGCCAAGGCCGGCGCTTCCATTGCCCATATTCACGTCCGTGAGGACAAGGAAGTCGACGGCGTCATGCAGATCGGCTACAAGTCCATGAGCCTCGACAAGTTCTCCGAGACCGTCGAGCTCTGCCGCAAGTATTGCGCCGAGGCCGGTGTTGATATCATCATCAACCTGACCACCTCCGGCGGCGAGTACGAGGACTACAAGCGTCTGCAGCACCTGTCCGCGCTCAAGCCGGAAATGTGCTCCTTCGATCCGAACACCCTGAACTGGTCGAACAGCTACATCTTCGAGAACAGCCCGCGCTTCCTGAACCTCCTGGCTCAGGAAGTTGTCAAGGAAGACGTCAAGCCGGAGTTCGAGGTTTTCGATACTGGTCACATCGATTCCGTCATGTACTATGTCAACAAGCACAACATCCCGAAGCCGCCCCACATCCAGTTCATCATGGGCGTCGGCGGCTCCATGCCGGGTACCGCTGAGAACCTCGCGTTCATGGTCGGTAAGCTGCCGGAAGGCGCGACCTGGTCCGTCTCCGGTATCGGCAAGTGCCATATGCCGATGATGCTCGCCGGTCTGGCCATGGGCTGCGACGGCCTGCGTGTCGGCCTCGAGGACAACGTCATGTACGGCAAGGACGCCGATGGCAACAAGATCATTGCCACCAACGTCATGCTCGTTGAGCGTGCTGTCGAGCTGGCCAAGCTGGCCGGCCGTGAGATCGCGACCGCCGAAGAGGCCCGCGAGATCCTCGGCATCACCCGCAAGTGCCTGTAATTTACTCGATCCTTTGCCCTTTGAGCGGTATCCGCAGCCTGCGGATACCGCTCTTTGTGCTCTGTGCGGTAGATATTTCGGCACAGCCGTGCTAGAATGGAGTCAAACGAAAAAAGGAGGCGCAGCGGATGCGAATTCGGACGCCCGGTTATTACAAAGAATTTCATTGCCTGATGGGCGCATGCCCGGATACATGCTGCCGCGACTGGGAGGTCGTGCTCGACGACGAGACACGGGAATATTATGAGACTGTCCCGGGAGAACTGGGAGAGGAACTGCGTGTCGCGATGGAAAAGGGGCATGGCGAGTATCTGGAACTGGATCATACGCTCTGTCCGTTTTTAAACGAGGCCGGGCTATGCCGCATCCAGCTTGCCTGCGGCGAAGAGCATCTGACCCATAACTGCGCAAGCTTTCCCCGGTTCGCGGAGGAGTACGGCGCGCTGCGGGAATGGGCGCTTGCCATCTCCTGCCCGGAAGCGGCCCGACTGATCCTGTCGGCCTCGGAAGCGGCTGCGTTTGATCTGGAGAAGACAGACGAGCCGATCAATGGGACGAATGATCTGGACGCGGAATTGTTTTACTGCCTGAATGCGGTGAGAACCCGGTTTTATGCAATTGCCTGCGACCGGTCGCTGCCGTTTTCCGAGCGGATGGCGCAGATCGTTCTGCTGGCAGATCGGCTGCAGCGCCCGCTTTCTCATGGAAGATATGCGTCTGCCCGAAAACGCTTGGAACGGTTTGATACAAACAAACCCCAAGCGGTCCGCGGCAAAGTGAAACCGAATGCCCTGCAGCCGGTGTTGGAGCTGCTGCGCGGTATGGAGATCCTGACGCCGCGCTACCGTATGCTGCTCGACGAGGCAGACCCGCATAAGCTCAGCCCGACGGACGATGCCGCATGGGAGAATCTGCTGGTGTATTTCCTCTACCGCTATGTGCTCAAAGCGGCGCTTGACGCCGACCTGCTCGGGCGTGTGCGTGCGGCTGTCTGCGGCGTGAGTGCGGTCCGTCTGCTGTTGGGAGCAGAATTTTCACTCGATCGGATGATGGATCTGGCGCATCTGTACGGCCGCGAGATCGAACATGCGGAGGACAACCTCCATGCGATCGTGCACGCTCCGCTGAGGGTGAAACAACTTCTGGCGATTTGCCGGTGCTGAAAGGAGAACGCAATATGCTCGATGAAAAACTGCAGGAAGAACTGATCGAGAAAGGCCGTGCATTTTTGCGGTATGACCCCGATTCGGACCCGTATGAGGAGCTGTTTGAATCGGATCAGAACCTGAAAAAACCGCAGCCGCCGCTGGTGAAGCCGGCGATGCGCGGTGTAGAGGACCGAATCGCACTCTGCCGTGATTTTTCCGGCCTGACGATGGGGAAGGATCTGACCAGCTTGTTCCGCGACCGCCGCAGTGCGCGCGTGTATACACAGGAGGAAATGACGCTGGAGCAGCTTTCGTTCCTGCTCTGGTGTACGCAGGGCGTGAAGTCGATCCGCGGCAAACGGTATGCGACCATCCGCACCGTACCGTGCGGCGGTGCGCGTCATGAGTTTGAGACGTATCTGATCGTGCAGAATGTAGCGCAGCTTCGCCCCGGTGCGTATCATTATCTCCCGTTGGAGCATGCGCTGGAATTTCTGCATCCGATCAAAGAGGTGGGCCGTACCATCACGGATTCGCTCTGTGGACAGGCGTGGGCGGCAAAGGCGAACGTGGTGTTTTACTGGTCGATTGTACCGTATCGGGCGGAATGGCGGTATGGCATCTACGCGCACCGCATCGCGTTGATCGATGTGGGACATATCGGAGAGAACCTCTACCTGGGCTGTACAGGAATCGGAGTCGGAACCTGTGGAATCGGGGCGTTCTCCGGTCAGGTCTGCAACGAAGTGTTTGAGCTCGATGGGAAGGAAGAGCATATCATCTATACCGCACCGGTCGGCACGGTTCGAGAAAGTGATCTGGCAGAGGAACAGGCGTTCTATCAATTCGTCGAAGACGAAGGATTATAAGAGAAAACGGCGTTTTTTGTTTGTGGTGCGTTGACAAACAGCAAAACAGCGTCTATAATGCAAGTGTTCGCTTGAAAACTTGCGAAATCATCGGAAAGGAGACAAGACGTATGCGCATTATGACGGCTTCCGTTATGATGAACATGATGATGTGCATGCAGGGCTGCATGTACATGTGCCGTTATGCGCCGATTGCCGTCTCGTCTGCTTCTGAACTTCGCTGAATGTTCGGTGTAACCCTCAGGGTCAGGAAACGAGCGGTTTCCTGACCCTTTTTGTTTGAAATTTGGAAAGGAAGTGTGGCTATGATCGAGATCAAGCATCTGGACAAGACCTACCACACCGCGGCGGGCGAGATCAACGCCCTGCGTGACATCAATCTGACGATCAATGACGGCGAGATCTTCGGCATCATTGGCTTGTCCGGCGCCGGCAAGAGCACACTGGTTCGCTGCATCAATCTGCTGGAGCGGCCGACGGCCGGTGAGGTCATTCTCGACGGCAAGAGCCTGACGGAGCTGACGCAGAAAGAGCTGCTCAAGACGCGCCAGTCCATCGGCATGATCTTCCAGAGCTTTAACCTTCTGGAACAGCGCAATGTGCTGCGCAACGTCTGCTTCCCGCTGGAAGTGGCCGGATGGAAGAAAGAAGACGCGATCCCGCGTGCGAAGGAACTGCTCGAACTCGTCGGCCTGGCGGACCGCACCGATGCGTATCCGTCGCAGCT
>CAZUKJ010000104.1:0-5835 GCA_964620855.1 uncultured Oscillospiraceae bacterium | reverse complement strand
CACCAATCCTGTGACAACCGTAAAAGGCAAGTGCTATGCATTTTTTCGCGAGCGCTCCGCGCCGCCAACCGTGCCGGTAGGGGCGATCTGCGATCGCCCGCCTGATACCAAGCCCACGCCGCATCCCGCCTTATGCACCGCACCTTCAACGGTGTCATTGCGAGGAGCGAAGCGATGTGGCAATCCGTTCTTTTTTGCTTCCGCTCTCCTGCGTTTCCTCGTCCCTTGGGGATGCGGATTGCCACACCAGTGTGCGCACTGGTTCGCAATGACAAATTTGGTGGCTTGGGTTGTTATACCGGCGTCGGTGGGCAATGATGGCCTTGTCGGATTTGTGTGCAAATACTCGCACCGCACTCTCAGTTCTGTCATTGCGAGGCGCATCGCGCCGTGGCAATCCGTTACCCGCCGTCCCCTACCGAGCCTCTTGTGTCAAGGAACGCCTGGGGATGCAGTTTTTACCGGATTTTCGCTCCGTTCAGCTCTGCTTCCACCAGCTCGTCGCCGCGGTAGCGCAGTGTGAGCAGGAACGGCGGTGCGTCTTCTTCCAGCAGGCGCAGGAAGATCTTGTCTCCCTCCCAGATGGGCAGATCGTACATCTTCTGCTTATCCACCCATTCGAGCACGCCCTCATCGCACTCTTTGAGCGTTCCTTCAAAGCTGTTGCAGGTGAAAAGAAACATCAGCTCCGGCTCCCAGCCTTCCGATGCAAATGTGATGACGCCGCGAAACCGCAGCGCGCGAAGCGTCAGGCCGGTTTCCTCATAGGCCTCGCGCAGCATGCACGCATCCGGGCTTTCCCCTTCCTCCAGCTTGCCGCCGATGCCGATCCACTTGTCCTGATTCACATCGTTCTTTTTCTTGACGCGGTGGAGCATCAGGTACTTTCCTTCCGATTCAATATATCCCAGACTGGTCAAACGCATTTTTCACTTTCCTCCTTCGGCTCGCTCAGCAATCGCATGACCGCCTCAAGCTCCAGTGTCATATTGGCCGACAGGGCGACCAGAATCAAATTGTTATGTGACGCCGGCAGCGGCACGGTCCGGACGACATTTTTCGACTCCAGACGAATATTGGAATCGAGCAGCGCCACGCCCATACCGGCCTCGACGCACAGCAGCAGCGATTCGAGCGTGCGCGGACGCCGCGCGATCTTCGGCTCAAACCCGAGCGACCGGCACTGCTGCTGCATCTGCCGGAAGCCGCGCTCGGACTCCTCCGGCGAAATGACGACAAACTCCTCCTCACGCAGGTCAAGCAGCGTCAAATCGCGCTTTTGCGAGAGCGGATTGTCCTTGTGGATGGCGATGCAGACCGGCTGGCTCAGAAACACCGACCGGCGATACTCCGGCTCCGGGCCGATCTCAAACTCCATCGTGATAATCAGATCATAGTGCAGATTCGTCAAGCCGGAGCGCAGGTTCTGAAACGAGTTGCGCTCGAGCTCGATTTGCAGATCGGGATACTGCCGGGCCACTTCCGCCAGACGCGACGTCAATCGCGGGCTGACCTCCTGCCCTTCCAGCACACCGATACAGATGCGGCTTGCATCGTTCCGGCTCAGCTGCGCCGCCTGCCGCACGGTATTGTGAATCTGCTGCGGCAACCCCTGCAGCTGATCATAGAGATACTGCCCGGCCGGCGTCAGGCGCACCGAGCGCGTCGTGCGGGTAAACACCGCAAAGCCCAGCTCCCGCTCAAACGCCGAGATCTGCTTGGACAGGTTCGGCTGCGAGGTATACAGCTTCTGCGCGGCTTCGGAAAAGCTGCCGCTGCGCGCCACCTCGATAAAATACTGCAATCTTGTCAGATTCATTGCGTTCCCACCCTTCCGCTTCACTCTATCACATCCCGGCACGAAAAGCAATTCATTCCATTCGATTATAAATCCGCGCTGTTTTTGGTATTTCAAAGCCGCGCGCAGTATGGTATAATGCGGATGGTGAATTATGCAGAAACCGCAGGCAGTTTTGCCCCATTTTCAGCAGTATATACAAGAATACCCTGCGTTTTCTGTCTCTTTTGCCGAGCTGCTCCGCGTCCCGGCCGGTCGGCCGGCGTTCCCCCGGACGCAGCGGAATCCATCTATAACTTATCATTCCATTTTTGCGAATGAAAAATCAGGAGGTAATCACGATGGCAAACACGATGAAAGTCGGCGCGTTCTACGGTGCAAAGGATCTGCGCATCGAAGAGCGCCCCATTCCCCATGCCGGCCCGAACCAGCTCGTTGTCAAGATCGACTATGTCGGTATCTGCGGCACGGACGTTGAGTTCTACAACACCGGTGCAGTCCCGCCGTTCGTTCAGCTGCCGATGGTGCTCGGCCACGAGAACATTGGTACGGTTGTCGAGGTCGGCGAGGGCGTCACGGATTTTGTAGTCGGCGACCGTCTTCTCTGCGGCCCTCCGACCGCCTGCGAAGAAATGTGCCCGTCGTGCAAGGAAGGCAAGACCAACATCTGCATCAACGGCTTCCCGAACACGGCCGGTATCGGCGGCCCGGACGGCGGCTACGCAGAGTACTACCTTGTCCGCGATGTCAAGCACACCATGCTCATCAAAGTGCCCGAGAATGTTGACCCGAAAGACGCCGTTCTGTTCGACGTCATCTGCGTCTCCCTGCACGGTGTCCGCAAGTCCGGCTTCAAGATCGGCGATACCGTCGTCGTCTCCGGCACCGGCTCGATCGGCCTTGCCGCGATCCAGTTCCTGAAGGCCGGCGGCGCCAAGACCATCATCGTCCTCGGCACCACCTCCTCCAAAGAGCCGCTCATCAAGAGCTACGGCGCGGACTACTTCATCAACTCCAGAGAGTGCGAAAATGTCGCGGCGGAAGTTCAGAAGATCCTCGGCCGTCCGGTCGGCGCGGACGTCGTCTTCGAGTGCGCCGGCAACCAGACCTCCCTGCTCAACTGCATCGACTGCGTCAAGCCGGGCGGTACGGTCGAAGTCATCGGCACGATTCAGGAGCCGCTCAGCCGCGTTTGCGCCGGTGGTTTCTCTATCCACGAGCCGACGCTGGACTTCTCCTTTGTCTACACCCCGGAAGAGGTCGAGATCTATCTCGACATGCTCGCCAACGGCAAGGTCAGCTTCCCGGGCATGGTCACCGACATCGTCTCGCTCGACGAGTGTGTGGAAAAGTACATCGGCAACCCGGACAAGAAGGGCCAGCTCAAGGTCCTCATTGATCCGACCAAGTAAGCAGGAGGTATCCCTATGGCAAATCTGTATCCGAATATCATGTCCCCGGTGCGCGTTGCCGGTCATCTGCTCAGAAACCGTCTGATCTCCGCGCCGTCGACCATCCATACCGCCTCGTCCGGTCAGCCGTATCCGACCGACAAGGGCATCCGGTTCTTTGTCGACCGCGCCAAGGCCGGCGTCGGCCTCGTCACCTGCGCGGGCGTTTCGCTCGGCGGCGCATTTGACGACGGCACGCACTGCTCCTGGAATCTCAACAAGCTCAACGACACGAACACCCTGTGCAACCTCGCCGAGGAGATTCACCTGCACGGCGCAAAGTGCACCATGGAGCTGATCGGCGTGTTCCCGGACGGCTACACCGTCGTCGACGGCTGCTCGATCATGGGCTCTCCCCCGATCGGCCGCGAGATCCCGGTCGATGTGATGATGGCGTTCAAGGACGAGTATGTCAAGGCCGCCGTTGCGCTGAAAAAAGCCGGCTTCGACGGCATTTTGCTCCACTTCGGCCACTCCATCCCGATGGCGCAGTTCCTCTCCCCGAAGACCAACACCCGTACCGACGAGTTCGGCGGCTCCACCGAGGCCCGCTGCAAGTACCCGAAGATGATCATCGACGAGATCCGTGCCGCAGTCGGCAAGGACATGATCATCGATGTCCGCATCTCCGGCGACGAGTTTGAAAAGGGCGGCATCACGGTCGAAGAAGGCATCAAGATCGCCAAGATTCTCTCCGAGAACGCCGACATCATTCAGGCCTCCGCCGGTATGCACAACCCCGACTGGATGACCTGGACGCATCCGTGCGGCTTCCTCGGCCCGATCCCGAACACCTACATTGCCGAAGCCATGAAGGCCTCCGGCGAAGTGAACGCCTTTATCTCCACCATCGGCGGTTTCGGCTCTCTGGCCGATGCCGACCGCATGATTGCCGAGGGCAAGGCCGACTTTGTCGTTGCCTCCCGCAGCTTCATCGCCGATATCGACTGGGTCAAGAAGGGCGCAGCCGGTCAGCAGGACCAGGTTCGTCCTTGCGTCAAGTGCATGCGCTGCCACGACTCGGACAACTACGAGCAGCACCTGCAGTGCACTGTCAACCCGAAAGTCGGCATGGAAGAAGTGATCGAAGCGCTTCCGGCTCCGACCGTCAGCAAGACCGTTGCCGTCATCGGCGGCGGCCCGGCCGGTATGCAGGCTGCCGTCACGGCTGCCAGACGCGGCCATAAGGTCACACTGTTTGAAAAGACCGATGCGCTCGGCGGCAAGCTCTCGTTTGCCGACTATGTCAGCTTCAAGTATCCGCTCGCGAACTACAAGAACTGGGCCGTTGCGCAGACAATGGCGTCCGATGTCACCGTGAAGCTGAACACCGAAGCCACCCCGGAGATGGTCAAGGACTTCGACGTTGTCATCGCCGCCGTCGGCGCTGAGCCGCTGATCCCGCCGATCCCGGGCATCGAAGCCGCTGTTCCGGCCATCGACACTTACGGCAAGGAAGACACGCTCGGCGAGTCCGTCGTCCTCATCGGCGGCGGCCAGATTGGCATCGAGACCGCGCTGCACCTGTGCAAGCTCGGCAAAAAGGTCACGATTCTGGAAATGCAGAATGCCCTCGCGCCCGACGCTTCCAAGACCCACCGCGACGAGCTGATGGTTGAGATCGCCAACGAAGCCGCCAACCTGACCGTCATCACCGGCGGCCGCTGCACCGGCGTCAAGGCGGGCGAAGTCACCTATTCCAAAGACGGCGCCGAGTCCTCGATCGCCTGCGACAGCGTCGTGCTCTCGGCCGGCATGAAGCCGCTGATGGCACTGGCCGACAGCTTCATGGGCATTACCGACGAGTACGCCGAAGTCGGCGACTGCGTCAAGGCCCGCACCGTGGAATGGGCCAACAAGGAAGGCTTCTACGCCGCCATGCGTCTGTGAGGTCTGCCATGAATCTGAAAGCAACGCACGTCGGCATCGCCGTCGGCAACATGGACGAGGCCATCGCCTGGTGGCATGACCTGCTGGGATTTGAATTCGTCTCCCGCGACACCTACGCCTTTATGGACAACATGGAGATCGCGTTTATCCGCAGGGACGGATTTGAGATCGAGCTGTTCTGCGCGCCGTCCACGCACGCCCTCGACGCGTTCTACGACGCGGACAACACCGTCATCGGCACCAAGCACATCGCCTTTGAGATCGACGATATGGATGCTGCGCTCGCGCGCATCGCAGAGCTGAATGTCCACATCAACTTCACGACGGAAATGGAAGGCGACCGGGTCTGCTTCGTCGCCGACCCGTGGGGCACGCCGGTCGAGCTGATCCAGCGCGGCGCCGCCAAAGCTTAACAAACAACAAAGGGGAGTACTGCAATGCAGCACTCCCCTTTTTCTATTCCGCTCCACCTTTGTCATCGCAAGGCACATATCCGCGCGGCAATCCGTCCCTCTCGACCACCTCTGCACTACCAATCGCACCGGTAGGGGCGATCTGTGATCGCCCGCCTGACACCAAGCCCGCACCGCGCCCCGTCTTATGCACCGCACTCTCAGCTTTGTCATTGCGAGGAGCGAAGCGACGTGGCAATCCGTTTCCTCTTCTTCCGTCCTCTCTCATGGCTTCTCCCTTTGG
>CAZUKJ010000103.1:0-5858 GCA_964620855.1 uncultured Oscillospiraceae bacterium | reverse complement strand
ATAAGAAACGGAGCGTATCGGTATCGATACGCTCCGTTACCTGTTTTACGAAGCCCCGCCTGAGCCATCCTGTTTTCTTATCCCTGTTTTTTCGTGCCGCCCACTGCGGTACAACGGATCGAATCGCTTGCTTCGGCGTTACCGCCGATGTTGCCGCAGGTGATCGAGTCGCCGGCTGTGGCATTGCCATAGATGTCTCCGCAGTGAATACTGTCGCCTGCGGTCACACTGCCGCCGACCTGCTCGCAGTTGACGCCGTCGCTGGCCTTGACGTCTCCGCCAACGATCGTGCATTCGACGCTGTCGCCTGCAGTCACATTGCCGCCGACTGCGCCGCAGCGAACGCTGTCTCCAGCGGTTACATTGCCGTTGACACCGTCACAGCTGACCGAAAAATCACTGTAAATATCGTGCACCGTTCCGGAAAAATGCAGCGCGACGGTCTCGGAGCCCGGAACTTTTCCGACGCTATTTACAAAAAAATTCAGCAGACCGCCGCGCCGTCCTTCCGGGCGGTTCACCCTTTCATGGCCAACCAGACGGTGGCCGACAAAACAGACCGCGTGCAGATCGTCGTTATCCTCCCACGGAAGCTGTGCGATCACAGGCACAGGCTCCTGCCCCTCCGGCGCGCGGCCAAACAGCACATCAATCGAAATACCGAATTCATCCGCCAGCTTCGGCAGAAGCAGTACATCCGGGCAGCACTGGTCAGACTCCCATTTGGAGACCGCCTGATTGCTGACGCCCAGCCGGTTTGCCAGCGCCTCCTGCGTCAGGCCGTGCTCCTTGCGCAGCCGCGCAATGGTCGCTCCCATTGTCCATGTATCCATCATTTTTTCATCCTTTCTGCAATTCTCGTAGCTACGCTGTCAGTATAGCCTCCCAAGCAAAAAAAACGCAATGGAGCAATGGTTGGATTCTGATTTTTTCGCTTCCAACCTGCGGTTGGAAGCCGTTTTCTACCCTGTCAAGCCCGCAGCAAATGCCGCAACGGCCGGATTTTCGTCGTCCTCATGCCAAAAGCACTGGAGTTCTTCCATTGTTCCGATCGGATACGAACGCAGCTGAGAATTCATGCTCATGCGGCTGAGCATAGTGGAAACAAGCACGCCCTGTCCCAGTTCTGTGGCGACATAGGCCGATTCCAGATTTGGGGCGATGATGATTTCGCGCGGGTCAAATCCGATCTCCCGGATCTGCCGCCTTGCTCGGGTGCGGCTTTCGGACAGTGTTTCCGCGCTCGATGCCGCCTTGATAAACGGCTCGTTGCGGAAGTCTTCCGCCGTAGCGTCGTCTGTTGCCCTGGGATTATCCGGCGAGACAAGCAGCACCAGCGGTGTCTGCAAAACAACCAATTTTTTCAATCCGGGATCTTTGGGCGCAAACTCGCGATATGTGATAATGAGATCCAGTCTGCGGTTGAGGAAATGCTGGTTGAGTTCATACTGCGGATGCTTTTCCGCAGCAAACTGCAGATCCGGGTTGTCCTCCCGCAGCCCATGCAGCGCCCGGTTGATCTCCGGCATCAGATCCAGCCATTCCAGATAGCCAATGTGCAGACTGTTGTTGAGTTCGGAGTAATACTGCTTCATCCGTTGGACCGTTTCGTTATAGTCCTTGTCGAGCTGACTGAACAGCGCATAAAACTCTTCACCGGCACGCGTCATCGTGACATAGTGATGCGTGCGGACGAAAAGCGTAAAACCGATGTCCTCTTCGAGCTTGGCAATATATTTGCTCACAGACTGCTGCGTCATATACATCCGCTTTGCCGTCTCGGTAAAATTCAGGGTGCTGCACAGCGTCAAAAAACAGCGCAGTGAAGTCTCGTTGATCACGGCGATCACTCCTTTGCAACCAGTATAACACATCACAACCATTTTTCAATCGGTCACAACCAAAATCATGTGATCGTTCTCCGGCTTTCCTTCTCTGAAAACGCTTGTCTATTCCCTATTGCTTATGCTATACTGTCAAATGAAATCATATGGAATCCGGAGGGCTTTATTATGTCAATTTTGGAAGATATCAAATCTGCAGTGATCCGCGGCAAACGCAAGGAGGTGGGGCCTCTTGTTCAGGCTGCGATCGATGAAGGTATCAGCGCACAGAGCATTCTGCAGGAAAGTCTGATGCCCGGCATGGATGTTGTCGGAGAAAAGTTCACTAAGGACGAGATGTTTGTTCCGGAAATGCTCGTCGCTGCCCGTACAATGACTGTCGGTATCAATCTGCTCAAGCCGCTGCTCGTTGCAGAGGGCGTGCAGAACATCGGCAAAGCCTGCATCGGAACCGTTCAGGGCGACCTGCACGACATCGGTAAGAACCTTGTCGCAATGATGCTCGAGAGCAAGGGCATCGAAGTCATCGACCTCGGCGTCGACGTTCCGGCCGAAAAATTTGTCCAGACGGCGATTGATGAGCACTGCGACATCATCTGCTGCTCCGCCCTTCTGACCACCACCATGCCGGTTATGGAGGAAGTCGTCAAGGCAGTCGAGGCGGCCGGTATTCGCGACAAGGTCACCATCATGGTCGGCGGCGCACCGCTGAGCCAGGCCTACTGCGACAAGACCGGCGCCGAGATCTACACCCGCGACGCTTCGGAGGCTGCCAACGCTGCGGCAAAGGTCCTCACCGCATAATCTGTTACATAAAAAAATTTCCCCGCGGCCGCTTCACGCGCCGCGGGGTATTTTATTAAAGTTCGCTGAGCGCGGGAGGACGGCCCACAAAGCGGCCGATCATGCAGCACAGCAGCGCTCCGGCCACGCCGGCAAACAGCGCATCGAGGCCAAACGGCAGGCTCAGTACTGTGCTGAACAAGATAACCAGCAGCGGCCCGGCAATGATGCCCGCAATGGCCCACTTCACATTGACCTTGCCGCGCATCCAGATCGCGCAGCACAGCGGGGCAAAAATGACCGCACCGCGCAGGCCCATCGACAGATAGGCAAAGTCCTGAATCATGTCGCTGCCAAGCACCGTACAGATCAGCGCCGCAGAGAACAGGGCAATCAAAATGCAGACTCGGGTCAGCTTCAGATTCTTCTTCGGCTCGTCAAAGCGCCTGGTCAGCTTCTTGACGATATCGTTGTTGATAACGGCAGTGATGCCCAGCGCCAGACCGGCACCCGTTCCGATGACGGCAATCAGCAGTGCGCCAAGCACGATGCCTGCCAGCGGCCCCGGCATATACTGCAGCACAAAGTTCGTCAGTGCCGTCTTATCCGCAATGCCGGGATGATTGGCACGCATGAACAGGCCGATCAGGATGCCACCGATACCGATCGGCGGAATCATGCACGCACTGGCCAGCGCACCGACACGCGCCGTGCGATCGGTTCTGCCTGCAAGAATACCCTGCGCATAGGTCTGCGTGGTCAGCACGCCCAGAAGCAGCGACAGGCCCTTACCGCCATCTTTCGCAACACCACGGGCAAATATGCTGAACAGGTTGACATCCGTATCAATGGTATTGACCATATCCACAAAGCCATCGAAGCCGCCGGCCATATACAGCACCATAATACCGCCGCCGATCATCGCAACATACAGCAGAACCAGCTTGACGATTCCGACGATACCGGCACCGCGGACGCCGCCGAAGATTACATAAACCGCCATCAGCGCCGCTGCGATCAGCAGTTCCGGCAAGAGGCCCATACTCGGTGCAATGACCGCGATGACCGCCGTTGCAGAGATCAGCTGCGAAAGAATGTTGATATAAATGCCAATCGACGACAGGACCGACGAGAGCAGGCCGGCCTTGCTGCCGTATTCTTTGGTGATCATGCCAACGAGCGTGCTGCAGCCGCTTCTGCGAAGCGGACCTGCAAAAAACAGCGCCAGGACCAGGCAGCCGATACCGCCGCCAAGTGTAAACCACCAGGCCGAAAAGCCATAGGTATACGCCAGCTGTGCCGTGCCAATGGTCGACGAACCGCCGACCAGCGTTCCCATGATCATACCGGCCACAATCACAGCGCCGGATTTACCGCCGCCGGATGCGAAATCTGCCGCGCTTTTCACCTGTCTGCCTGACCAGATGCTCAGTCCAATAATAAACGCGAGCGTTCCGATCAGGCCGACGAGCTGCGAAACTGTCAGTGTCATGATACCATACCCCTAAAAAAGTAATAGCCGACTATGCACAGGGAATCCTCCCTGCGCATAGCCGGCTCTCATTTCAATCCTGCGTCCGTTTTGCAGACGCCTTCAAATGAAACAGCTTATTCCTGATTCTCTTTTCTCAAATCCGCGTACTGCTGTCCAATCTCGCGGACTGCTGTCAGCAGCGCACGCTTTAAGTGGCCATAGTACTTCAGATTGATCTCCTCAAGCAGGCTCTCAATGCCGCCGGTCAGGTTGTAACCCTTCATCATGGTCAGAACGAAGCGCCTGCCCAAATCCGTAGCCATCGAGCAGTCGACGTCCAGAATGACACCCGACTCGTAGTCCACATCTGCAACCACGACGAGTTGATCAAACATCTTCGACGCCGTTGTATTCGACGGCAGTTTGGCATAGCCTGCCAGGAGAATGTGGCCCGAAACCTTTCCCATGGTCATTCTCCTTTATGATCCGGCCGAGCGGGAACTGCCGTACAGAGAGCTATGCAGGCGCAAGCCTGCCAGGTCTGCACAGCACCGCCATCAGGCCGGTGCATCCTTAGACCGGGTCGTTAAGGAACTGCTTCTCGAGGTTGAAGACCTCAAAGAGCTGATGGTCACGCTTGGCCTTCAGCGCTTCGATGTCAACGCCTTCATAATCGTAGAAGCCACGGCCGGACTTGATGCCCAGCTCGCCGTTTTCGACGTGCTCTTCCAGAATACGCGGAAGCTCATCGCCGTGTTCCGGCATGGTGTAGCTGCGGTTCTTGTAGTTGTTGGCCGTCATGTCAAGGCCGCCGAAGTCCATGCGCTTGCAAAGACCCAGAACGCACGCACGCGGGATGAAGCTGGCCTTGGCAGCCAGGTCGATCGCCTCTGCGTCGCAGTAGCCGTTGTCGAGCAGATAGAAGACCTCGCGGTTGAGGCACTGCTGCAGACGGTTGACGATATAGCCGCGGATGAACTTCTTCATCAGGACCGCCGTCTTGCCGCACTTGTTGAGCAGTTCGATGGCGATATCCGCATACTCCTGCGGAGCCTGCTCGCTCTTGACAACCTCAACGAGCGGAATGACAGCCGGGGGCGCATACCAGTGGCAGATGATCTGCTGCGGGAGGAGCTTCTCCGGGACGATCTCGAAGATATTCATCGCGGAGGTGTTCGACGCAATGATGACATCAGACGGCACACAGGCGGCGAGCTGCTCGTACAGAGTAATCTTCGCATCACGATTCTCGACGATGGTCTCCTGGATCATGTCGACGCCTTCGACGGCCTCTTCGACAGTCAGCTTGAAGCTGATGCGGCTGAGAATGGTCTCAACGCTCTCGGTGAGTGCATTTTCATTCTGGAAGGTTGCCAGGCTGGTCTTGAGGGAGGCGAGTGCCTTCTCACGGGTAGACTCGCTGCGGGTCCACATGACGACCTCATAGCCGCCCATTGCAAATGTCTGCGCAATGCCCGGGCCCATCGTGCCCGCACCGAGCACGGCAATCTTTTTGATATCCTGTAAGGTTTTCATTTTCTTATCTTCCTCTTTTTCAGGCAGTTCGAAAGCTCCGCAGAAACCTGCGGAGCATTCGATCATAATTGTGAAATTTCAGCTTAGAAGCTGCCCTCTTCCCACGCGACCAGACGGACGAAACCGCCGTCAGCCATCTCGCAGCGGAACGGGAACGCAGCAATGATCATGCGCTTGCCGGTGACCTCGTCGACGTCGCCGCCGGCGTTCTCAACGGTGCA
>CAZUKJ010000102.1:0-5909 GCA_964620855.1 uncultured Oscillospiraceae bacterium | reverse complement strand
ATGGTCGCATGGGCCAAGGAGAACGCCAGATCTTCCGGCCTGGAGGATCGTCCTATCCGCTGGATTGTTGACGACTGCGCCAAATTCGTGGAGCGTGAGATCCGCCGCGGAAAAAAATATGATGCGATCATTATGGATCCGCCGTCTTATGGCCGCGGTCCGTCCGGCGAGATCTGGAAGCTCGAAAAGGACCTGTATCCGTTTGTTGAGCTCGTTGCGGGCGTCCTGTCGGATGATCCGCTGTTTGTGATTATTAATTCCTACACGACGGGTCTCGCCCCGTCCGTGCTGGGTTACATTCTTGATTCGATCGTCGGCAGAAAGTACGGCGGCTCCTCGCAGTGCGATGAGCTTGGCCTGCCGGTGACCGATTCCGGTCTGGCGCTGCCGTGCGGCAGTACCGGCCGCTGGACGAAGTGAGAGGACATTCATGAAACCTGTAATCTGCGCCGAACACCTGACGTTTACTTATCCGGCAGGGGACGAGAGCAAGACGCTGCCGATTCCCGTGTTTGAAGATCTGAATCTGGAGATCGAAGAAGGCTCGTTTACCGTCATCCTTGGCCACAACGGCTCGGGAAAATCGACGCTGGCAAAGCATTTCAATGCGGTTTTGCTGCCCTCCGGCGGAACGATGTGGGTCTATGGCATCAACACGGCCGATGAGGACAAGCTGATCGACGTTCGCCGTACCGTTGGTATGGTGTTTCAAAATCCGGACAACCAGATTGTTGCCAACGTTGTGGAAGAGGATGTGGCGTTTGCGCCGGAAAATCTCGGCGTCGAACCAAACGAGATCCGCCGCCGCGTGGACGAGGCGCTGGCTGCGGTTGATATGTCGCAGTATGCGATGCACGCGCCGCATCTGCTCTCCGGCGGACAGAAGCAGCGAATTGCTATCGCGGGAGTCATTGCCATGCAGCCGAACTGCATCGTGCTCGACGAGCCGACGGCCATGCTCGACCCGCGCGGCAGAAAAGAAGTCATTGAGACGATCCTGCGGCTCAACCGGGAGCAGGGCGTCACCGTCGTGCTCATCACGCATCATATGCGCGAAGCGGTTTCGGCGGATCGGGTGATCGTTATGTCGGATGGAAGTGTGATCGCCGATGATACTCCGGAGGCGGTGTTTTCCCAGGTGGAGCTGCTCGATTCCGTTCAGCTCACTGTCCCGGATACGACCCGCCTTCTGTATGAACTCAACCGCGAAGGGTTTACTTTCCCGCTCAACGCGCTGTCCATTGACGACTGCGCACAAGAACTTTACCAGGCGCTGAAGGCCTGATCCAACCATTTGGAGGCAACTGTCTTGGCATCCATAATCGAAACAAAAGATTTAACGCATATCTACAGCGCCGGCACGCCGTTTGAGCAGTGTGCGCTTCGGAATGTCAGCTTCCGCGCCGAGCGCGGGGAGTTTCTTGGCATAATCGGGCACACTGGCTCCGGTAAGTCGACGCTGATGCAGCATCTCAACGGCCTGCTTGCGCCGACGTCCGGGCAGGTGCTCTTTGACGGGCAGGATGTGTTCGGCTCCAAGGCGTTCACCCGTGAAGTCCGCTTCCGGGTCGGTTTGGTGTTTCAGTATCCGGAGTATCAGCTTTTTGAAGAGACGGTGCGCCGGGATATCGCATTTGGCCCGCGCAACATGGGCCTGAACGAAGCGGAGATTGATGCGCGTGTGCTGCGCGCCGCAGAGCTGGTCGGCCTGCCGAAGGAACTGCTGGACAAGTCTCCGTTTGAACTCTCCGGCGGACAGAGACGGCGCGCTGCGATTGCCGGCGTGATCGCAATGGAGCCGGAGGTCCTGATTCTCGATGAACCGACGGCCGGACTGGACCCCTCCGGAAGCGCCGCGATTCTGGAGAATATCCGGAATTACCGCGATGCCACGGGTGCGACGATCATTATGGTCACCCACTCGATGGAGGATGTTGCCGAGCTGGCCGACCGGCTGGTCGTGCTCGACCATGGCACCGTTGCCATGGAAGGCACGCCGCATGAGGTGTTTTCCCGTGCGGACGAATTGACAAAGATCGGACTCGACGTTCCGATGGTCACTGCGCTGTTTGCGCGGCTGCGGGAGATGGGCCTTGCTGTGGATTCATCCGTGTTCACCGTCGAGCAGGCCAAAGCCGCCATCCTTGCTTATCGGGAGGGCTGCTCATGCTGAAAGATATTACGCTCGGTCAGTATTTCCCCGGAAATACGCTGATCCACCGGCTTGATCCGCGCACGAAACTGTGCGCGGTGATCGTGTATATCGTCGCGCTGTTCCTGGCGAAATGGTATCTGTCGTATGCACTGATGCTGGGGTTTCTCGCACTGTGCATCTTCCTCTCGAAAATTGGCCTGAAAACGATGCTCCGCGGCCTCAAGCCGCTGATCATCGTCATCTGTGTGACGGCCGTTTTGAATGTGTTTTATACCGACGGAGACCGCGTCTTGGTCGATTTCTGGATTTTTACCATCACCCTGGAAGGCCTCGAACGCGCCTTCTTCATGGTAATCCGCATTATTATGCTGGTGATGGGCACGTTTCTTTTGACGTATACCACATCGCCGATTGCGCTGACAGACGGCATCGAGAGTCTGCTCGGACCGCTGAAGAAGATCAAAGTGCCCGTGCATGAACTGGCGATGATGATGTCGATTGCGCTGCGGTTTATCCCGACGCTGATCGAGGAGACGGATAAGATTATCTCAGCGCAGAAGGCGCGCGGCGCGGATTTTGAGTCCGGCAATCTGTTCCAGAGAGCCAAAGCGCTCATTCCCGTGCTTGTTCCGCTGTTTATCAGCGCATTCCGCCGTGCCGATGAGCTGGCGACGGCCATGGAGTGCCGTTGCTACCACGGCGGCGTCGGCCGCACCCGTATGAAACAGCTTCGCTGCGGCGCGATCGACGCAGGAGCCGCTGCTGCCTGCGTCTTGCTGCTTGGCGCGGTGATTGTCCTGCGGAGCTTCGGACTGTGAAGATTTTAATTTGGAGGCATTATGCGCAACATTGCACTGCTACTGAAATATAACGGATCGGCCTATCATGGCTGGCAGGTGCAGAAGACGGAAGTCACTGTCGGCGAGACGATGGAAAAAGCTGCAGCGGCGGTCGTGGGACACCCGGTGCATATGGTCGGCTGCGGCCGCACGGACGCCGGCGTGCATGCGCGCAATTATGTGGCCAATTTCCGCACGGAGTCGTCCATCCCGGCAGACCGTGTCCCATATGCGCTCAATGCGCATTTGCCGGAAGACATTGTTGTCTGCCGCGCGTGGGATGTGCATGAAAATTTCAATGCCATCGGCTCGTGTGTTCGCAAGGAATACACATATCTGATTTATAATTCCCGGATTCGTGATCCGTTCTATGTCAACCGTGCGTGGTTTTATCCGAAACATCTTGACGAGACGATCATGCAGCGGGCGGCGCAGCAGTTTGTCGGCACGCATGATTTCGCGGCCGTTCGATCGGTCGGAACAAATGTGAAAAGCACGGTGCGCACGGTCTATCATTTCAATGTTGAGCGCAAGGGCGATCTGATTGAACTGCGCGTGTGCGCCAACGGATTTTTGTACAATATGGTCCGCGCCATGACCGGCACGGTCGTCTATGCCGCAGAGGGAAAGATTGACCCGGACGGCATCGGTGCTCTGCTTGCCTCGGGCGACCGGACTGCCGCAGGGCCGACCGTTCCGCCCGGTGGACTATATATGTCCCAGCTTTGGTATGACGATGGGGAGGTGCGCTTCCATGTCGGAGAATAAGGTGACACGAATTTATCCCGACCGTCCGAATCGGAATGCGCGGTGGTGGATTTTGCGCATCGTCTCCATGGTGCTGGCGCTGGCACTCGTCGTGGGTGCGGTGCTGCTGGTGCTGTACTGGGATGACATCAGCCTCGACACAGTTCGTCGGTTTTTGACGTATCTGACCGTCTCGAGTGAGGAGGCGGACGGCCGATTTTCCTTTGATCAGCATTCCAGCAACGTCTTTGCATCTGCTGACAACGGGCTGTCCATCGCTTCGGTCGGCGGCCTGACGGTATATGATAAAAACGGCGAGGAACTCGATACCGTCTCATGTGCGCTTACGTCGCCTGCGATTGCTGCGGGAGATGAGGTCACGCTTGCTTACGATATCGGCGGTACGACGCTGATCGCTGTCAGCAACATCCGCGGCGTTACCGCGCAGCTGACCACAGGCGGAACGCTGCTGGATGTGGATATTTCCGCAGACGATGCCATCTGCTACAGTGCCTGCGAAGACGGCAAAAAGTCGGTTCTGACCGTGCTCGATGCCAATCAGAAAGAGATTTACAAGTGGTATTCGTCGAGCAGCTATCTGATGCCGTGTGCCGTGTCCGGGAAAGCAAGTTCTGCGGCGGCGGTCAGCATCGGGCAGTCGGAGCATACATATGAAAGTACGCTCTTGCTGTTTGACACTTCGTCTCAGGAGTCTCCGAGTATGATCCCGATCGGCAATCTGCTGGTATATGATCTGGATTTTCTGACAAGCGGCGAGATTTGCGCAGTGGGTGAAACGGCTGCCGTGCTGGTGGACAGCAGCGGCAATCTGACGGGCACCTACGATTATGAGGGCCGCTACCTGAAAGATTATGCGCTTGGGGGCGACGGCTTTGTTGCGTTTTCGCTCAACCAGTATCAGGCTGGCAGCCGATATTCCATCGTCACGGTCGACGCACAAACGCTTGCGGAAAAAGAACTGTTTATCGGCACGGAGGTGCTTGCGGTCTCTGCCGGCGGAAGATACCTTGCGGTTTTGACGGTGGAAGGTCTGCAGATCTATACGAAGGATCTGGAATTGTACGCCGAGCAGCCGGAAACCGGTTCGGCAACCGAGGTTATTATGCGGGACGACGGCACGGCGCTGCTCATTTCCGGCAGCTCTGCCTCTTTGTTTATTCCGTAAATTTGGAGTTTGCTTTTTGAAACGGCTCTTGTTATACTTTAGCCCAAACGTTGATTTTCTTCTGCCGTTTTGGCGGAACCATCGCAGTCTTTAAGGAGTTATTTCTATGCAGCCTACCCTGTGTACCAGATGTAAGAAGAATGTCGCTGTGATCTTTATTACAAAGATCGAGGGCGGCACGTCCAAAAATGAAGGCCTTTGCCTCAAATGTGCCAAAGAACTGAAGATCCAGCCGGTCGAGGATCTGATGCAGAAAATGGGCATCAGCGAGGAAGATCTTGATGCCCTGTCCGGCGAGATGATGGAAGCGCTCGGCGGGGAGGAATCCATGATGATGCCGGCGGAGCTTGATGATGACGAGGAAGACACGGAAAGCCGCACTGCGACGTTCCCGTTCCTCAACAAACTCTTTTCTGCCAACGACGGCAGCCTTGCACCGAATCAGCCGAGAGAGTCGAAAGAGCCGCCGAAGCAGTCCGCGTCCCAGCGCGCTTCCAACAAAAAGAAGAAGTTCCTCGAGACTTACTGCCAGTGCCTGACCGATAAGGCCCGCGCCGGAGGCATTGACCGTGTTGTCGGCCGTGAGGTCGAAACCGAGCGCGTCGTTCAGATTCTCAATCGCCGCCAGAAGAACAATCCCTGCCTGATCGGTGAGCCGGGCGTCGGTAAGACTGCCATCGCAGAGGGTCTTGCGCAGAAGATCGTCTCCGGCGAAGTGCCGTATAAGCTGCGCGAAAAAGAGGTCTATTTGCTGGATATGACCGCTATGGTGGCCGGCACGCAGTTCCGCGGTCAGTTTGAGAGCCGCATGAAGAGCCTGATTGAAGAGATCAAGAAGCTGGGCAATATCATTCTGGTGATCGACGAAGTTCATAATCTTGTCGGCGCCGGTGATGCCGAAGGCAGCATGAACGCGGCCAATATTCTCAAACCGGCGCTTTCGCGCGGCGAAATTCAGGTGATCGGCGCAACGACCTTTGCC
>CAZUKJ010000101.1:0-5990 GCA_964620855.1 uncultured Oscillospiraceae bacterium | reverse complement strand
CCTGCCAGGAACGCGCGCCCCTATTGCAGCCGGTTCTATTTTGCAACAGGCCCTTATTTCATGGAAAAATTTTATGATATTAAAGCATCAAAAGACGCAAATACTACGCGTGGACTTAGTTCTACTTTGAACCAAATGGAGGAATCTGCATGAAGCGCGTATTTTCTGTTCTCTTGATCGTCGTTCTCTCGCTCACGCTGCTCACAGCCTGCGCAACGGACACGATGTACGGCCGCCGCGGCAATGTGTCGACCACCAATAACGGCTATGTCAATGGTACCGGATACAGCACCGACGGCAACTGGGCCTACAACAACGGCAACGGCTACAACGCCAATCAGACGAACAAGACGAACGGTAAGACAGGCGGCCGCAGCGTGACGGACAACATCCGAAACGATGTCAACCGTGCGGTCAATGACATGACCGGCTCAACCCGCTAAAAAAACAGCAGAGAAGCCTGTCCGCTTCTCTGCTGTTTTTTCACCATATTAAAGAATTTTCCCCAGAATCTCATCGAACTGGTTTAACGAAATATTCAGTTCCAGACGCCAGAGATCCTCTCGCGAGCCAGGTGTTGTTCCGACATTCCGGAAGCCATACTTCTCATAAAAATGCAGTGCATGGGCATTTCTGGGTGAAACACTCAGCTGCAGTTTGCTGCGGCCCAGTGATCGAAAATAGCTGACCGCATGGCCGAGCAGCTGCGCGCCAATCTCCCGGCCTCGCCATTCCGGCTTCAGATACAAAAACGGAATGTAACCGACAGATTCTTCTGCAAAGCGGTTTGCGTCGAGCTGAATCAGACCGACAGGCGTCTTGCCGAGCATCGCTTCCACCAGCGTATTCGGATCACTTGCGGAAGACTGCGTAGCATCGCGCCAGAAAAGCTCCGTGCGGCAATCGTCATCTGTCTCATACAACATCCGCCAGGCCTCTTTCCTGGCCTGCGCATAGGTTGCTTCATCGGTCAAAGGACGGAACCAAGCGTTGGAATCATAGGACTGACCGGCATCTTTTCGCCACCAGTTCTGACGGCCAAGCGTGGAGATTTCCGGCGTCAGGTGCGAGTTGTCATTATGGAAGATCAGCGAATAGCTGCCGCTGTCATACTCAAGCAGATTCACCGCCGTGTTGTCCGCGTGTCCGGCGTCTTCTTTCCGATCATAGAAAAACAATCGCTGCTGGATGCCGCGGATCACAGCGCCATGCGCTACAATCGCAATCGTCTTCCCGGGATTTTCCTCTGCCTTTTCGGTCATTGCCTCAAGGAATCTGTCGGTGTAGGCCTCATACCGCTCTGCGCCGTCGACCAGCCAATGCTCGGGGTCGTTATTGAACAGGTATAAAGAATCCGGCGTATTGTGACTGACGATACCAAATGTCCAGTCTTCCCAGATGCCCATGTTAACTTCACGAAACCGCGGATCTGTCTGCAGCTTCAGGTGTTTCGGCACACAGATCGCACTGGCAGTCAACTCCGTGCGCAGAAGATCGGAACAATAACACGCATCAATCGGAATATCCGAAAACCGTTTTGCAAGCGCTTCAATCTGACGCTTTCCGTTTTCTGTAATCAGGGAATTATAATGTCCGTGGATGCGGCGATAGACGTTTCCTTCCGCCTCCGCGTGACGAATCAAATAAATTCTCGTCATGACGCTCAATACGGCTTCACACCGCCGACCAGATCGCGCGCTGCGGCAACGCCGTGCGACGCCAGGTAGGCATCAAGTTCATCACGAATTCGGATGCACGCCATCGGATCAACCAGATTTTCAGCGCCAACGGCAACAGCATCCGCACCGGCAAGCATCAGTTCCGCTGCGTCACGGCCGGAGCTGACGCCGCCCATGCCAAGGATCGGCACATTCACAGCACTCGCAACCTGCCAGATCATACGAACGGCAACCGGAAGCACCGCCGGACCGGACAGGCCGCCGGTATTATTGCGAAGAATCGGGCGGCGGGTATCCAGATCAATGCGCATACCAAGCAGCGTGTTGATCAGGCTCAGACCATCTGCACCGGCGCCTTCGGCCGCTTTCGCAATTTCCACAATATCCGTAACATTCGGCGAGAGCTTAACGATCACCGGGACCGTTGCACCGGCCTTGGCCGCTTTGGTTGCCATCTCGGTTGTATCGGTCTGCATACCAAACGCCTTGCCGCCGCAGTGAATATTCGGGCAGGAAATATTGACCTCGATCAGGTCAACGCCCGCAGCAGAGACCTTCTCTGCCAGCTCCTGAAACTCCTCGGCGGTATTGCCGGAGATGTTGGCAATGATCTTCGTGCCGGACTGCTTCAAATGCGGCATTTCCTTTTCGCAAAACGCATCGACGCCCGGGTTCTGCAGGCCGACGCTGTTGAGCATACCGGAAGGTGTTTCCGCAATGCGCGGGGGCGGATTGCCCTGGCGCGGCTTTACCGTCAGGCCTTTTACGCAGATTGCACCGATCTCGGACAGGTTATAATACGGCTCAAACTCGCGTCCGAAACCGAATGTACCGGAGGCGGCAACGATCGGGTTTTTTAATTCCACTCCACAGAGTTTGACAGACAGATCAGGCATCCCAATCGACCTCCTTTGCATCGAATACCGGGCCATCCTTACAGGCACGGCGATAACCTTCCTTCGTTCCGCAGGAACAGACGAGACAGGCGCCGATGCCGCAGGCCATACGCTGCTCCATGCTGACATAGCACGGCGTGTCTCCGCACGCCTGCGCGACTGTTTTGAGCATAATCATCGGGCCGCAGGCGTAGACAGCGTCGTATTCTCCCTTTGCGAGCATCTCCTTCACACCGGCAGCAACGAACCCCTTTTCACCAAACGAGCCGTCATCGCTCATCCATTTGACTTCTCCGCAGACGCTGTTGAATTCTTCCACCAGCAGTGCGCGGTCAGCCGAGCGGAAACCGAGAACGGCATCCGCCGCCGGAGCATCCTTCGCCGTCCAGTACAGCGGAGCGGCACCAATGCCGCCGCCGGCGAGAAGGATCTTCCCCTCTGCAGGCGGGAAACCGTGGCCCAGCGGGCCAAGCACGTCAATTTCGTCGCCGACCTTGCGCGCAGCGAGCCACTGCGTGCCTTCGCCCTTGATTTCAAACACCACGGTGATATTGGGCGACTGCACATCGCAAATACTGATCGGGCGGCGAAGCATGTTGCTGCCGCACTTGAAGTGCAGGAAGCGGCCCGGCAGTGCCGTCGGGCACAGCTCCGGCGCTTCAATGGTCACTGCACCGTAAATTCCAAATCGGTCGACTTTGACGACCGGAAACAATGTCTTCATATCAGATCACCTGCACGTAAGTCGTGATTTCGTTGCGCATCTCCTCGGCCGCCTTGCGGGATGCATCGGTGTAATCCGCGCCGTCCTTGCCGGTCTTCTTCCATGCACACATGAGAGAACGGGACGCATTGATGATCGCACCGTGACCATACCGGTCAAACGCATGCTGCACATCGCTGGCAGAGCCGCCCTGCGCGCCGTAGCCCGGAACGAGGAAGAACATGCGGTCGTACTTGCGGCGCAGTTCCTTCAGGACGTCCGGATGCGTCGCACCGACAACGGCGCCAATGGCGGAATACCCGCTCGGGCCGATAAGATCGTTCGACAAACGCATCGCCAGATCCGCAAGAACATGGTACATCAGGCGATCTCCGGCCATCAGGTCCTGCACCTCGCGCGAGGACTTGTTGGAGGTCTTGACAAGCAGGAAGATGGCCTTGTTGTCGGATTTGCAAATCTCGGTAAACGGCGTGATACCGTCAGAGCCAAGATAGCCATTGACCGTAACCGCATCGCAATCAAACGGGGAATACTCCACATCGCCAATCATGGTCTTGCCCAGAAATGCGCGGGCATAGGACTCTGCGCTGACGCCAATGTCGCCGCGCTTGGCGTCCATGATGACATAAAGGCCGCGCTCTTTGGCGTAGGCATTGACCGTTTCGAGTGCCTTCACACCGTGATGACCAAGCACCTCAAAGCAGGCAGCCTGCGGCTTCACGGCAGGAACGACCGGCTCAAGCGCATCCATCAGGCCGCAGCAGAACTCCACATAAGCCGCTGCCATGCCCTCAGGCGTCTTGCCATACTGCTCCAGATTCTTGTCCACAATGAACTGCGGAATATACTCGGGCCGCGGGTCAAGGCCCAAAACGGTGGGGTTCTTTTTCTTCCTGATTTTTTCCTGCAGGATCTCAATCGACATCGACAAACTCTCCCATCTGTAAAATATAATTCATTGATTTATTCAGCCTGATAGGTCATGCGGCCAGCGCAGACCGTCGCTTTCACGCGGCCGGTCAGCTCCACACCGCTGAACGGCGTGTTGCGGCCCCTGGAGCGAAACTGCGACGGATCCACCGTCCAAACCTCATCCGGATCAAAGAGCATCAGATCTGCCGGCGCACCGATCGCAACTCGGCCGCCATCGTGCCCAATCAACTTTGACGGCAGCACGGACATTTTTTCAATCAGCTGCGGCAGGCTCAAATGACCGGGCTTAACCAGATAGGTCATACAGGCTGCGAAGCTGGTCTCCAGACCAACCATTCCGCTCGGCGCCTCCGTCAGCGGCTTCGCCTTTTCCTCAGCCGTGTGCGGCGCATGGTCAGTAACGATTACATCGAGCGTACCGTCGAGCACGCCTGCGAGGATCGCCTGACGATCCTCTTCCGTGCGAAGCGGCGGATTGATTCGTGCCATCGTCCCCTTTTCCGGAACGAGATCTTCCGTAAAGATAAAATACTGCGGGCAAGTCTCTGCCGTAACCGGTGCACCTGCCGCTTTTGCCCTGCGGATAATCTCAACCGAGCCTTTCGTGGAGACATGCGCAATGTGAACGCGCGTCCCGGTTGCAGCGGCAATGTCACAGTCGCGCTGCACCATTTTATCTTCCGCAATGGCAGGACGGCCCGGAATTCCGAGAAGCTCCGAGATTTTCCCCTCGTTGCAGGCATAGTTTTTTACCATGTCGGCATCTTCGCAGTGCGAAATTACCATCGTGCCGAGCCGGGTGGCTTCGCACATCGCATCTTGCGCTATCTGATCGGACATGACAGGAACACCGTCGTCCGAAAACGCGCACGCACCAGCCTGCCGGAGCGCCGCGAAGTCCGTCATCGTCTCACCGTTTTGACCAACGGTAACCGCTGCGATCGGAAGAACACGCGCACTGCCTTCTTTGGCCGCACGGTCGAGAATATATTCCATCACCTCAACACTGTCGCCGACAGGCTTCGTATTCGGCATACACGCAACAGCCGTAAAACCACCTGCTGCCGCGGCTGCAGTTCCGGTTGCAATGTCTTCTTTGGCGGTCTGGCCGGGATCACGCAGATGCACATGCAGATCGACCAAACCCGGCGAGAGCATCAGTCCGGCTGCGTCAAGCACAGTGTGACCATCGGCCGAAATTTCCGGGGCAAGTCCGGTGATCACGCCGTCTTCACACAGCACGTCCAGTTTTTGATTTGTGGTTGCCAATACGGCATTTTTGATCAAAAGTCCCATAAATACCTCCGTTTGAACCGCCCGCACAAGGGAATACTGTAATCAGGGGGCGATCAATTTGAAAATCTGTGCGTTTATCACAGGGCTGGGGCTTGGCGCGGCAGTCGGTGCTGCAGCCGGTCTGATGACTCCGGACCGCTGCAAAATGCGGAAAAAGGCCAAGCGCGCGGCACATGAAATCGAAAACACCATCTGCCATGCGATGGACTGCCTTTGCCGTTAGCCGGGATCATCCCGGCACTACATATATTAATCCAGAATTATTCTAGCACAAATTATGGTTCTCGTAAACCAACTATCTGCAGGAAGTGCAACTTTCCGTCGAAGAAAAACTTCTTTGAAAATTCTGCAAAAAAAGCTTGCATTCTTCTTCGCGTTGTGCTAATATACTTAAGCACGTTGTGTGCGGTATGCGCCGGTAGCTCAGTTGGATAGAGTGACTGACTACGAATCAGTAGGTCG
>CAZUKJ010000100.1:0-6030 GCA_964620855.1 uncultured Oscillospiraceae bacterium | reverse complement strand
TGCCAGGAACGCGCGCCCCTATTGCAGCCGGTTCTATTTTGCAACAGGCCCTTCAGGTCTGCTTATGTCCTATATTTATTGCGTTCAGGCGTTTTCCTGCTGCGACGCATAGAGCACCGGCAATATTTCGGCCAGGTTCCTGTATTCCACACAGCAATGTTCCGCCATCGATTTGGCAGTTGTCTCTGTTGCGATTGCTTTTCGAAGCAGTGGATTGCTCATCCGCTCCCCGATCCAGAACCGGCTGATCAGCACCAGCCCCTGCTCGGTCCTCTTGAAGATGTGCGCCATTTCGGTGTGCGATATCAAGCCTCCAAACGCACCCACATGCCCGCACATGATCAGCGGAATATCCTGCTGTCTCATCAAGTCCGGTGAGAAGCCAAATTCTTCCGGTGCAACAAAATCGATCCGCAGCGGCAGCTTCATTCCGCCAATCCGTTCTGTTGGATACTGCGTGTTGCTTTGAAATCCGGGATACTGTGTTTGGCTGAAATACTCACGGTCTCTGCGACGATACGAAATGCGCGTATGCTCCCCGGGAAACCACGCCTGATATCGTTCACTCGCCTGCGGATGCCACCAGAACCACCATTCGATCATCTCCGGAGTGATCCCGGGCATCGGGCAAACCATGGATACCAGATAGGCGCCGTTTTCAAGCCGGACGCAGCCGACCTCCGTCTGCAGACCGCTGTTGGATAATACTTCATTCTTGCTATCAAATGTCGTCTTTGTTATTTCGCTGCTGCGCAGCGCATCGAAAATTTCCGCCGGTATCTCCGGCATGGTTTTTTTCATCAACTCACTGAGTTCCATTTGCGCCGCCTCCACACAGGTTTTTCATCCGGACTTACTTTACCACATACAGCACTTTGTTGCAATGGCGGAAACCCGCGCAGTACTTTTGCCGAACAATGCCGCAAAACTTCTCTCGGAATATCCTGCAACAGATATTGACGATTTGTAAAATAAGGTCTAAAATAGCCTTGCGCCGCGATTTCGCGGCGCTGCTTTTTCGATGATTCAAAGGAAGTGATTCTCGTGTCCCGTTCTTCCGGAAAATCGGTGTCGATGCTGGATGGGCCGATCTGGAAAGGTCTGGTCTCCTTTGCGATCCCGATCTTTCTCGGCAACCTGTTTCAACAGCTTTATAACACTTGTGATACGCTGATCGTCGGTAATTTTCTGGGAACCGAAGCGCTTGCCGCTGTCAGTTCCTCTTCCAACCTGATCCAGCTGCTGGTCGGTCTTCTGCAGGGCACCGCGCTCGGCGGCGGTATCATCATCGCCAAATCCTACGGCGCAAAGGATTATGACCAGCTGCATCTGGCGGTGCATACCGCGTTTTCCTTCGGCCTGATCGGCGGTCTGCTTCTAACAGTGATCGGCGTCGTGCTCTCTCCGATCATTCTCCGCCTGATGGATACGCCGGAGAGCGTCCTGCCGAACTCCATCGCCTATTTCCGCACATACTTCAGCGGTGTCATGGTGTCGTTTCTCTACAACATCGGCGCAAGCATTCTTCAGAACGTCGGCGACAGCCGCCATCCGCTGTACTATCTGATCATCTCGTCGTGCGTTAACGTCGTTCTCGATCTGTTTTTCGTCGGTGTCTGCCACTTTGGCGTTGCCTCCGTCGCGCTGGCGACGGTCATTTCGCAGGCCGTTTCCGCCGTTTTGTGCATTGGTCGGCTCATGCGCAGCAAAGACATCTACCGACTTGAACTCAAAAAGCTCCGCATCCACGGCCCGACCTTCCGGCAGATTCTCCGGTTTGGCCTTCCGTCCGGCGTGCAGGGTTCCGTCATCAGCATCGGCAATACGATGGTGCAGAAAAACATCAACCATTTCGGCGCGATGGCCATGGCCGGATGCGGCTGTTTCTCCAAGATTGAAGGCTTCGCCTTCCTGCCGATCACCTGCTTTTCGATGGCGCTGTCGACCTTTGTCGGGCAGAATCTGGGTGCCAGGCAGCATGATCGCGTCCGTAAAGGTGCGCGTTTCGGTATTTGCTGCTCCATGATCCTTGCAGAGCTCATCGGCTTGCTCACCTTTGCCTTTGCGCCGCAGCTGGTTGGGCTGTTCAATGACGACCCCGAGGTCATCTCCTATGGCGTGATGCAGGCCAGAACGGTTGCACTGTTCTTCTGTCTGCTTGCGCTGAGCCACTGCATGGCTGGTATTTACCGCGGCGCAGGCCGCGCGACCGTGCCGATGATCGTCATGCTCGGCTTCTGGTGCATCGTGCGTGTCACTTATATTTCGATCATGGTCCCCATTTTCGAAAACATTCGTCTGGTATTTACCGCGTATCCTCTGACATGGTCGCTCAGTTCGATCGCTTTCACCATCTACTACTTCAAATCCGACTGGATCCACAATTTTGACCGGCTGGAATCCAAATAAAACGGGAGTGTTGCAACATTGCAACACTCCCGTTTTTCGATGTAAGTACGGTTATACCGAATGGCCGTCACCGACGTCGAGGATCGCGCGCTCTTCCTTGCCATGGACGTCCATATGCTTGAAATTACCCATGACTTCACTGACCGATGACATGACGGCGAAGGTGTTCGGATACTTGCGGATGATCGCAGTGATTTGCGCGATCTGCGACTTATTGACGATACAGACCAGCATATTCGTCTCCCGGCCGGAATACATGCCCTTGCCCGGGATCAGCGTGGCGCTGTGGTTCAGGCGGCGGATGATCTCATCGGAGATCTCCGCCGGATAGTCGGTAATGATCTCACAGCGGAGCGCGCTGCGGCCGCTTTTCATCAGCCGGTCGGAGACCGTGCTGGACATGAAGCTGTACAGGATGCAGAGGATGACCGGCTCCATCTCATAGTCGTACACGAAATAGCTGCTGATCGCCACGACGACATTGAGCGCAAACGTGATCACGAAAAAGCCCATCTCCGGACGAACGCGGTGGATGACAGCCGCGATCAGATCCGTGCCGCCGCTGCTGGAGTTTGCCCGCACAAGCAGGGAATAGCATGCACCATTCACAATACCTGCGACAAGCGGCCCGATGATCATGCTTGTCCCGTTTTCCGTTTCATAGGCAAAGCGGGACAGATCCATGTGTTCCAGCAGGATCAGCGCCAGCGAAAACGAGACGACAAAGATCATACTGCGGACAGCCAGCGTGCGGCCAACTTTCACGCGCACCAAAATGGCCAGCGGGATATTGATCAGCAAGCTCAGATAGCCCACATTGATACCAAACAGATACTGGATCATCGTGCACAGACCATTCAGTCCGGCTGGAGCGAAGCGGTTTGGAAACACAAACAACTGATAGCTGACCGCACATACCATTGCAAGGCCAACGATAATCAGGTAGGTGAGCAGTTTCTTGGCAGTCTTATGATTCACGCTCATAGCCCTCCCGGGTTAGATATTGTCGAATCGTTCGTTTCGGCGCAAACAATATTACCACACCTTGTCAAAGCTTGTCAACGCGGCAGCAAATATGGATAAAAATGAAAGGCGGCTCCGGGTTCCCGGAGCCGCCTTTTGTGTTTGCAGTTATTTGTTGGCTTTCTTAGCCTCTGCCTTGGTCTCAAGGTTGGAGACAACCACCGCACAGGCGGAGTCGCCGGTGATGTTGACAACGGTGCGGCCCATGTCGAAGATGCGGTCAATGCCGGCCACGAGGGCAATGCCTTCAACCGGGATGTTGACGCTCTGCAGTACCATCGCCAGCATAATCATACCCGCGCCCGGGACACCGGCCGTGCCGATGGAGGCCAGCGTAGCGGTCAGAACGATGGTAAGCATCTGGCCCAGCGTCAGATCAATACCGTAGCACGCCGCAATGAACACGGCGCAGACGCCCTGATAGATCGCAGTGCCGTCCATGTTGACGGTTGCACCGAGCGGCAGGACGAAGGACGTGATGTCCTTACGGGCGCCGAGCTTCTCCGCGCATTCTTTGTTGATCGGCAGCGTACCGACAGAAGACGCAGAGGAAAACGCAAAGATCATTGCAGGGATCATGCCCTTGAAGAACTTCACCGGGGACATGCCGCCCATCGTCTTAACCGTCGAGGAATAAACGAGGACAGCATGCAGGATGTAGCCAACATAGGCCACGAGCAGGACAACGAACAGATCGCCAAGGATCTTCGGGCCATTTTCGGTAACGACCGGGCAAATCAGGCACGCGACGCCGATCGGCGAGAGCTTGAGAATGGCGTCGATGATCTTCAGGAACACTTCGTTGAGGCTTTCGATGACGTCGGCGGCGGGCCGGCCCTTCTCACCGGCCATCAGGATACCAAAGCCGACGAACAGCGCGATCACGATAACCTGCAGCATAGTAGCGCTGACCAGCGGCTCAACCGCGTTCGACGGGAAGATGTTGACGATGGTGGTCATGATGCTCTGGCTTTCCGGCGTGGTATATTCCAGACCACTCGTCGAGAGCATACGGAACAGGCCGAGACCTTTGGCCAGCGAAGCCAGCACCAGCGCAACGACCACGGCAAACGCCGTCGTGCACATATAATATACCATCGTTTTGACACCGACGCTGCCGACCTTACGGATATCCTTCATGGAGATGACGCCGCAGATGATCGACAGCAGAACGATCGGAACGACGACAAACTTCAGAAGGTTCAGGAAGATCGTGCCAAACGGCTTGATGTAACTGGTGGCAATACTGAGGCCGTTCTCAAACGGGATCAGGATGCATCCGGCGACAATACCGACCGCCAGGCCGATAAAAATCCAAAATGCAAGGGGCATCTTTTTCTTTGTCATAAACAGAGGACCTCTCTTTCTTTTTCATTCGCACATAGATTCTACCTGAAATCCACTCATCTGGCAAGACTAAAAATGCATTTTTTCGACACAAATATTGCAATTTATCCGTCATTTTCGTACATTTTCTTCAGGATCACTCTATCTTGTGACATTTTTGCCCCATGATATTTCCAATTACAGGTTGCATCAGTTCTTTCTGTCTGCTAAAATAAATAGGATGCTCTGAGCAAAAGGAGGCCATATCATGGCAAGGCGAATGAAGGTTGATCCCCACGGGAACTGCAAATTCTTTGACCGCGTTCTATGGTCGCTCATTGAAGAACCGGATGACTGCGAGCTGTGCTCTTACTTTGATGAAGACAGCAGCGAATGTACCTGCGAAGCACAGGTCGCACAGATGGCACAATCATAACGAGGGAGCAGCCTTGACTGCTCCCTCGTTTTCTTTCCATACGAAACATCTGCTTTCCCAGGCAAGCTTCTTCGTATATTCTTCCCTGCTTACTGAAGCGACTTATCCAGCGTTCCAACCGCCATCGACAACGAGCACATCGCCGTTGACGTAAGCAGACTCGTCGCTGGCCAGAAACAGCGCGGCATATGCGATGTTCTCTGCACTGCCCGGCGCAGGGGCCGTGGCCATCACATTCTGCACACGGCTGTAGCCCGCCATGTTGGGCATGCCCATCGAGCCGCCAATCTCCGTGCTGATCCCGCCGGGCGCAATGGCATTGCAGCGGATACCGTCCTGCTGATACATAAACGATGTATTTTTCGTCAGGCTCACAACGGCCGCCTTGCTGGCACAGTAAATGGCACCCGCACACGAGCGCATCGCGCCGAGCGATGCCACATTGATGATATTGCCGCCGTCTCCCTGCGTCTGGAAGACGCGAACTGCCTTGCGCATGGCAAACATCGGGCCATAGACATTGGTTCGGAACACCTGCTCAAGCTTCTCGTTTTCAAAATCGCCGATCGGCCCCATGTCGTCCATCACGCCGGCATTGTTGACCAGAACATCCAATCTGCCAAACACACTGACCGCCGTGTCGATTGCCGCCTCATTATCCTGCTGTTTGGAAATATCCCCGACGAACGGCACAACCTTGCCGGGAGCATCTTTCAGCACTTCCGCCAGTTCCTCCAGCCGCTCCTTGCGTCTGGCAACGGCGATTACATTTGCACCCTCTTTGACAAACAGCCGAACGATTTCTTTTCCCATACCGGAAGATGCTCCGGTTACAA
>CAZUKJ010000099.1:0-6047 GCA_964620855.1 uncultured Oscillospiraceae bacterium | reverse complement strand
AGACAAATCCAAGTTTGATTCATTGTTATTTATAATATCAAAATTTGTTCGGATATACAGTTAACACAGGCACTTGCATCTGCCGCCGGAATGGAATAGAATAACCTTATCACAAACACAAGGAGGAACCGGGATGGGCGAGGTACTCTCATTCGACCGTTTCGCGGGCGAGCTCGACCTTGACAGCATGGACGCAGAACAGCTGCGCGCGCTGCTCAAGCAGGTTGAAGAAGGAATTTCGCAGCTCGACGAGCAGGAGCCGGAAGATATGGACAGCGAGGAATACGAGCTTTGGGGTGACCGCCACGAGGAGCTGGAAGACCTTGCAGACGAAATTCTGGACCTGCTTGACGAACTCTGAGCAATACGAGGTGACCGATTATGTTTCTTACGAGAATTCGCATCACAGTCCTGAAGGCTGATGTAGAAACCGAACTGGCCGCACAGTACGGCCAGCTGCAGCCGGATGGCACGCGTACGACGCACCCCTGCCCGTTTTTCCACCCGGGCGACCGCTTTGAGTTCAGCCTCAAAGGCGGCATTACCGGCGGAAACTTCTGCGAGATGGCCCAAAACGATCTGTTCACAATGATGGTCGGTCTGGCAGGAAAGGGCGCCGCCACGCCGGTCGGCCAGAAGCATCTGCTCGCGCCGGAAATCTGCTGCTGTTCAGACGGCCTGCGCCCCGTATTTTTCAAATTAGAAGTTATGGAACCCGACGAGGAGTTGTAATCATGTTTCAGAATGTTATTGTCAGACGCCCCTGCCGCGCTATGGTCGACGGCATCACCTCTGCCCCGGAGCTGGGCAAGCCCGACTATGAACTCGCGCTGCACCAGCACGACACCTACATCGCAGCCCTTGAATCCTGCGGGGTCAAAGTGACTGTTCTGCCCGCCGACGAGCGCTATCCCGATTCGTGCTTTGTTGAAGACCCCGCCGTCATCACACGCTGCTGCGCCATCATCACCAACCCCGGCGCACCGTCGCGCAACGGAGAAAAAGACGAGATCATTGACGCGATCCGCACATTCTTCCCCGACGACAAGATCGAATATATCCGCTCCCCCGGCACGCTCGAAGGCGGCGATGTTATGATGGTCGGCGACCACTTCTATGTCGGCCGCTCCGCGCGAACAAACGAAGAAGGCATCCGCCAGTTCATTGCCATTTTGGAAAAGTACGGTCTGTCCGGCTCTGAAGTTCCGCTGGAAAAGGTTCTGCACCTGAAAACCGGCGTCAACTACATCGAAAACAATAAGATGCTCGTCTCCGGCGAGTTCGTGGACAAGCCGGAATTTGCCGGTTATGAACGCATTGAGATTCCGGAAAGTGAAGCGTATGCGGCCAACTGCATCTGGGTCAACGGCAAAGTCATTGTCCCGGCCGGTTACCCGGCCGTCGAGGCAGCGGTTCGCAGCGCGGGCTACGAGGTTCTTCTTGTCGACACGTCGGAATACCGCAAGCTCGACGGCGGTCTGTCCTGCCTGTCTCTGCGCTTCTGACCGAATTAAACAATCAGGGAGTGCTGCATTTTGCAGCACTCCCTTTCTGTTTATCATTTTACGGAGCGATTCCATTGAGCCGCAGTTTCGACAAGAAGTCAATGACGGCCTCCAGCGGGCCGGACATCCATTTATCACGGTGGCAGATCAGCTGCTTCCATAAATGCACCTGCAAATCCTCCGTCTGCAGCCGGACAATTCGTTTTTCACGCACCGCGGCCTCCGTCACAAAGTCCGGCAGGAACGAAAGTCCCATTCCCTGCTCAACCAGACGGCAGATCTGATCCGGACTGCCGATCTCCAGCACCGGGCAGATCTCAATCGACCGGCGCGCCAGAGATTCATCGAGCAGACGGCGGTAGCTCATGCCCTTTTCCGTCAGCAAAAACGGATATGCCAGCATCTCCCCGATCTGCACCGTCTGCTGCGCTGCCAGCGGATTTGACGACGAGCAGACGAAGTGCACGCCCACTTCTTCCTCGTGCGGGATGACATAGGCATTGCTGCAGATCGGGCTGTCAAGCGTGCAGACAAGGTCCGCCTCGTTGTGCCCCAGCAGACGAAAGAGCTCGTCTGTGCCTGCGCTCGTCACTTTCAGCGCGACCTTGGGATATGTCTCGCGGAAACGAGCAAACTCCTTCACGATCAGCGGGCCGCACAGCGAATCAGCCATCGCAAGGCGCACAATGCCCTCCGGCTCGCCGTGCGCGTCGGCGCCGCCCGTCATCTGCTGCGACATTCGGCAGATCTGCTGGGCATATCCCAGCGCAGCCCGCCCCTCGTCGGTCAGCGAGATCGTATGGCCGATGCGCTCAAACAGCTGCACGCCGAGCTCACGCTCAAGTTGCTTGATCTGAAACGAGATCGTCGGCTGGGAATACCCCAGTTTTTCTGCCGCACGGGTGAAGCTGTTGAGCTCTGCAACCTGAATAAACACTTCCAGACTCCGAATTTCCATACCGTCTCTCCGATCAAAAAATTAAATAAAAGTAATAAAATTTATCAATTCGACAAATGCTGATTCCTATTATATAGTTGATCTAAATAAAATCAAGAGGTGTGTTATGGAGCTGTTGAAGGAGATTTTCTACAAATTATTTCATATACTTTGGGGCGATCTCATCACGATTCCCCTTCCCGGTGGTTCGGAACTCGGCATTTCCCTTCTGGTCCTGCTGCTGATCCCTGCAGGCATCTATTTCACCATCCGGACGAAATTCCTGCCGATCCGGATGTTCCCTGAAATGCTTCGCATTTCCGTGGAGAAGAACACCTCCGAAAAATCGGGCGCGCTGTCCGGCATGCAGGCGCTGATTGTTTCGACCGCCACCCGCGTAGGCATGGGCAACATGGTCGGCGTGGTGGCGGCGCTGTCTGTCGGCGGCGCAGGCGCCGTGTTCTGGATGTGGGTGGCGGCGCTCATCGGCATGTCCACCGCCTTTGTGGAATCCACGCTGGCGCAGCTGCACAAGCAGCCCGACCCGCTCTACGGCGGTTGGCGCGGCGGCCCCGCCTATTATATCCAGGATTTCTTTGGCAAAAAGAAAAATCGCCGCAGCGTGATTGCGGTGCTCTTTGCGCTGTCCGGCCTGCTGTGCTGGTGCGGCGTCAGCCAGGTCATCAGCAATTCCGTTACCTCCGCGTTTTACAACGCCTTTGACATCCCGCAGATCGTGTCCGCCGTCGTTCTGGTGGCGCTGGCTGCCGTGATTGTTCTGCGGAAGAACGCGTCGGTGAAGGTGCTCGATATCATGGTCCCGATCATGGCTGCACTGTACTTTTTGATTGCGCTGTTCGTCATTGTGAAAAATGCAGCCCTGCTGCCGGACGTGTTCCGCCGCATTTTCCAGGAAGCCTTTGGCCTGCGTCAGATTGCAGGCGGCGGCTTCGGCGCCGCATTGATGAACGGCGTCAAGCGCGGCCTGTTCTCCAATGAGGCCGGCTCCGGTTCTGCCCCGTGCGCCGCTGCGGAAGCGGAGGTCGACCATCCGGCCAAATCCGGCCTGTTCCAGGCCTTCGGCGTGTTTATCGACACCATCATCATCTGCAGCTGCACGGCGTTCATCGTCCTGCTCGCCCCGGCAGAGGCCCTTGAGGGTCTGTCCGGCATGGAGCTGCTGCAGGCAGCGATGTACTGCCACTTCGGCCGAATCGGCGTTATCTTCGTCGCCATTGTACTGTGGCTGTTCTGCTTCTCCACCTTCATCGGTATTCTCTACTATGCGCGCTCAAACGTCTCGTTCCTGTTCGGCACGAGCTGGCGCGCACAGACGATCTACAAGATTCTGGCTCTGGTTATGCTGTTTATCGGCGGCATCGCTGCTTACACCTTTGTCTGGGACCTCGGCGACTTTGGCGTCGGTCTGATGACGGTGCTCAACATGATTGCGATTCTTCCCTTTGGCGGCGAGGCGATCCGCAGCCTGAATGAATACAACGCACTGCGCAAAAAGCGCTGAAGTACAAATCGATTCCGGGCTGTGGGCAGCATTGCCTGCGGCCCGGTTTTTATGTTTCATCGGCAGATTGATCCCTTCCGCATTTGACTTTTGGGACAGACTAAGCTACCATCAAATTAATCAGTCATTTTCGGGAGGGTGCCATGATCCAGCTGCCAAAACAAGTTCATACCGCGCTGCACCGCCTGCGCGCAGCGGGCTTTGAGGCGCATCTGGTCGGCGGCTGTGTGCGTGACTGTCTGATGGGTCTCCAGCCGCACGATTTTGACATCACGACCTCTGCGCTCCCGGAGCAGACGCAGCAGCTCTTTGCCGACGCGCGGGTGATCGAAACGGGCATCCGGCACGGGACGGTCACCGTCGTGCTCGACGGTCTGCCGCTGGAGATTACGACCTACCGGCTCGAAAGCACCTACTCCGACCACCGCCATCCGGATGCCGTGCGCTTCACACGCGATCTGAAGCTCGACCTGGCCCGGCGCGACTTCACGATCAACGCCATCGTCTGGGACGGCGAATCCGATCCCATCGACTTTTTCGGCGGGCAGGCGGATATTTCCTCAGGCATCATCCGCTGCATCGGCAGTCCCGAGCAGCGGTTTGCCGAAGATGCGCTGCGAATCCTGCGCGCGGTGCGCTTTGCCTCTACGCTGGGCTTCACCATCGACGAGGCCACCGCACAGGCGGCCAGACGCGCCGCGCCGCTTCTGCGCGAGGTCAGCATGGAGCGCATCAGCGCCGAACTGGTCAAGCTGCTCTGCGGAAAAAACGTGCGGCGCGTGCTGTGCGACTATGCCGATATTCTCGGCACAGTCATCCCGGAGCTGCTTCCTATGCAGGGGTTTGATCAGCACAACATCCACCACATCTACGATGTTCTTGAGCATACTGCGGTGGCCGTCGAATCCGTGCCGCCGGAGCCTGTCCTGCGGCTGGCCGCCCTGCTGCACGATATCGGAAAGCCGTCGTGCTTTTCACTCGATGACCGCGGCGTCGGCCACTTCTACGGTCACGCGAAAGCCAGCACCGCCATCTCCGAGCCCATCCTCAAGCGGCTTCGGCTGGACAACACCACGCAAAAGCAGGTGCTTGAACTCGTCCAATGGCACGACTGGCTGATCGAGGAGAGCGAGAAAGCCGTCAAGCGCGCACTCAACAAGCTGACGCCGGAGGGCTTTTTCCGGCTGCTTGCACTCAAGCGCGCCGACAATCTGGCACAGAGCCCTGTTTATCGCGGGCGGCAGCATTACTATGACCGGCTTGCACACATCGCAAACGAGATCCTCACACAGGCGCAGTGCTTCTCGCTGAAGGATCTGGCCGTCAACGGCTCGGATCTCATCGCGCAGGGTATGACGCCCGGCCCGGCGCTCGGCGCGATGCTCAACCGTCTGCTCGACGCCGTGATCGCCGGGGAACTGCCAAACGAGCGCAGCGCCCTTGTGCAGGCTGCTTGCCTTTTTTCAAAAAACGATTTATGATAACACCAACGAACTTGATACAACAGGAGGATTTTCCATGATTATCAAAAACGGTATGATCCATGACGCCATCCATGAAGAAGCATACGCGGCCGATGTGGCAGTCTCCGGCGGCAAAATCACCGCGATCGGCGTCAACCTTGTCCCGGCAGACGGCGAAGAAGTGATCGATGCGGCCGGCCTGCAGGTCTATCCCGGCTTCGTTGACGCGCACAGCCACCTCGGTCTGGACAACTACGGCATGGGCTTCGAGGGCATGGACTACAATGAGATGGGCGACATCGTTGCCGCACACCTGCGCGGCATTGACAGCTTCAATCCGCAGGATAAGGCCATCCCCATGGCGCTCTCCGGCGGCGTTACGACCGTCGGCACCGGTCCGGGCAGCGCGAATGTACTCGGCGGCACCTTCATCGCCGTCAAGACCTACGGCAACTGCGTCGACGATATGATCATCCGCGACCCCGTTGCGATGAAGTGCGCCTTCGGCGAAAACCCGAAGCGCTGCTACAAGGACAAGGGCAACAGTGCCCGCATGACAACCGCCGCCAAGCTGCGCGAAATGCTGCACCTGACGCGTGATTACATGCTCCGCAAGGAGG
>CAZUKJ010000098.1:0-6057 GCA_964620855.1 uncultured Oscillospiraceae bacterium | reverse complement strand
GAGCATGACGCTCAAGTGCATCGCCGGCGTCGAGACGCCCGACGAGGGCCGCATCGTCTTAAACGGCCGTGTGCTGTATGACAGTCAAAAACGGATCAACCTGCCGCCGCAGAAGCGCCGCGTGGGGTATCTGTTTCAGCAGTATGCGCTCTTTCCCAATATGACGGTCGAGCAGAACATCATGGCCGGTGCGCACGCAAAGCCCCGCAGCGAGCGCCGCTCGCTGGCAGCGGAGCTGATCCGCCGCCTGCGGCTCGACGGTCTGGAAAAGAAGCGCCCCGCGCAGCTTTCCGGCGGTCAGCAGCAGCGCACGGCGCTTGCCCGCATCCTGGCGAGCGAGCCGGAAGTGCTGCTGCTCGATGAGCCGTTTTCCGCGCTCGACAGCTACCTGAAGTGGCAGCTCGAGCTGGAGCTGGCCGAGCTGCTGCAGACGTTCTCCGGCGAGGTGATCTGGGTCTCGCACGACCGCAACGAGGTCTATCGCAACTGCGCGGCGGTCTGCGTGATCGACAGCGGCCGTTCCGAGCCGAAGCTGCCGATGGAAGCGCTGTTTCGCGCGCCGCAGACGCTGGCGTCGTGCATCCTGTCCGGGTGCAAGAACTTCTCGCGGATCGAGAAGCTGTCCGATACGCGCGTCCGCGCGCTCGACTGGGGCGCAGAGCTGACGGTGTGCGGCGTGCCGGACGAGGCGAACGTGCTGGGCGTCCGCGCGCACTATATCGAGCCGGTTGCACAGCCGGGCGAAAATGTGGTGCACTGCCGGGTCGAGCGCGTCGTGGAAGATGTGTTTTCCACGGTCGCGATGCTGCGCCCGGACGGCGCGGGAGAGGGCGAATATGCCAACATTCGGATCGAAATGAACAAAGAACGCTGGGCTGCGCTTGACAACCCAACCGAACTTTTGCTATACATGAAACCGGAAGCCATCATGCTGCTTCGGGAATAGGAGATGGAACGCAATGCGAAAAATGGTACAGGCGGATGAAGCGCGCGACCTGCTTCTGGCCGTTCCGGCCGGGCCGGAACTCGAGCGCGTCTCGCTGCGCGATGCGGTAGGCCGCGTGCTGGCCGAGCCGTTCACGGCGCGGATGAATGTGCCGCCGTTTGACAAAAGCCCCTACGACGGCTATGCGCTGCGCGGGGAGGATACTGCGCTTGCCTCAAAGCAGACGCCTGTGACATTGACGCTGACGGAGGAGCTGCCTGCGGGCACGGCGCCGACGGCGCCGCTGCAGCCCGGGCAGGCGGCCAAGATTCTGACCGGCGCGCCGCTGCCGCCGGGAGCAAACACCACGGTCAAATATGAGATCACGGAGTTTACCGACAAGACGGTGACGCTGTTTGCACCCGCCAGACCGAACACCGATGTGGTTCTGACCGGCGAGGATGTCCGCGAGGGCGAGCTGCTCGCACAGGCGGGACAGGTGATCGATCCGGCGCTTGCCGCGCTGATGGCGGGGCAGGGAATGGCGGAGGCTGCCGTCTTCCGCCGCGCGAAGATCGCGCTGCTTGCCACGGGCAGCGAGCTGCTCCCTCCGGGCGCGCCGCTCGAACCGGCTAAGATTTACGACACCAACACGACGATGCTGACCGGCTATCTGATGCGCCTTGGCGCGGAGGTGGTCGACTGCGGCATCGTGGAGGATGATCCGGCGCAGATCGCGGACAAGCTTGCAGCGGCGCTGCGCTGCTGCGACTGTGTGATCACGACCGGCGGCGCGTCCGTCGGAGACTACGACTGGTCGGTTCGCACGGCGGAAATGCTGGGCGCGGAGGTCTTGTTCTGGAAGACCGATATGAAGCCCGGCGGTTCGATCATGGCGGCGGTGAAAGACGGCAAGGTCATCCTTGGCCTGTCCGGCAATCCCGGGGCTGCGGTCATCGGGCTGCAGCGCATCGCCATGCCGTATTTGAAAAAGCTTTCCGGACGGACGGACGTTCTGCCGGAGCGCTTTGAAGCTTATCTGGAAAAAGACTACGGAAAGAAAAGCCCCAAGCTGCGTATGCTGCGCGGCGTGCTGAAGCTGAAAGACGGCCGGGTGCTGTTTGCTCCGCTCCACGGGCAGAACAACGGTGCGATTCGTTCGCTCGTCGGCTGCGACGTGTTCGGTGAGATCCCCGCCGGTTCGCCTCCGCTGCCCGCCGGAACGAAAATCTGGGCTTATAGGCTGGACGTATGAAAGATACATTTGAAAGAAACATCACCTACCTGCGCGTGTCGATCACGGACCTGTGCAACCTGCGCTGTCAGTACTGCATGCCGGAAGACGGCGTGGAGAAGCTGTGCCACGGCGAGATTCTCTCGATCGAGCAGATCGACCGGGCGATCCGCGCGGCCGCCAAATGCGGCATCCGCAAGATCCGCATCACCGGCGGCGAGCCGCTGGTGCGCCGCGGCGTGCTGGACATCTGCCGCAACGCCGCCGCCACGCCGGGCATTGAAGAGGTCTGCCTGACGACGAACGGCGTCCTGCTCGGCCGGATGGCGCAGGACTTGAAGGCGGCCGGTGTGACCCGGCTGAACATCAGCCTTGACACGATGAAAGAAGAAAAATACCGCGCCATCACGCGCTGCGGCACGCTCGGCGATGCGCTCGCCGGTCTGCGCGGCGCGCAGGAGGCCGGCTTTGCGCGCACGAAGATCAACTGCGTGCTCATCGGCGGCGTCAACGACGATGAGATTGCGGACTTCGTTGCCCTGACGCGCGAGTGCGACTACTCTGTGCGCTTCATTGAGCTGATGCCCATCGGCGAGAGCGCCTCGTGGGACGCCGAGCGATTCCTGCCTGCCGATGCGGTGCTTCAGGCCGTGCCTGAGCTGCAGCCGATCGGTACCGACGGCGTTTCAGAGCTCTATCGCGTGCCGGGATGGAAGGGCACGGTCGGCCTGATCAAGCCGATCAGCCGCCATTTCTGCCCGACGTGCAACCGCATCCGCCTGACGGCGGACGGCAAGCTCAAGCCCTGTCTGCACTCGGCGCAGGAGATCGACCTGCGCGGACTCGACGAGCTGCAGATGGAGCAGACGATCCGGGAAGCGATCCTTGCCAAGCCGCAGCGGCACCACCTGTCGGCGGAGTCGGCCAGCGAGAGCCTGCGCGGCATGAGCGCGATTGGAGGATAAACGATGGAACTGACCCATTTTAATGAAGAGGGCCGTGCACGCATGGTCGATGTGAGTGAAAAGGCCGTCACGCTGCGCGAGGCGACGGCGGGCGCCGTGGTCCGGCTCAATCCGGAGACCTTTGCGCTCGTCAGAGACGGCAAGATGAAAAAAGGCGATGTGCTGGCCGTGGCGCAGGTCGCGGGCATCATGGCGGCGAAGAAAAACTCGGAGCTGATCCCGATGTGCCATCCGATTGCGCTGACGGGCGTGGATATCTCGTTTGCGCTCGATGAGGCGAGCAGCACGATTGCGCTGTCTGCGACGGTACGCTGCAAGGGCGAGACCGGCGTGGAGATGGAAGCGCTGACGGCGGCGTCCGTTGCGGCGCTGACGATTTATGACATGTGCAAGGCGGTGCAGCGCGACATTGAGATCGACCGCGTCCGTCTGCTGAAAAAATCCGGCGGCAAGTCGGGAACGTATATCAGGGAGGAATAATCATGGCGAAGGTCATTGCAGTTTGTATCAGCGAAAAAAAGGGCGAGCAGAAGCACGAAGTGCCGCAGATCGACCTGAGAAAAGATCACGGCATTGTCGGTGACGCGCACGCGGGCAACTGGCATCGTCAGGTCAGCCTGCTCGGCACGGAGAGCGTCGACAAGGTGCGCGCGCTGCTCCCGGAGATCGCGCCCGGCGCGTTTGCCGAGAACATCCTGACCGAGGGCGTCACGCTCTATCAGCTCCCGATCGGCACGAAGCTGCGCGTCGGCGAGGTGCTCATGGAAGTGACGCAGATCGGCAAGGAGTGCCATCAGGGCTGCGCGATCCGTCAGCTGACCGGCGACTGCGTCATGCCGCGCGAGGGCATCTTTGCCATCGTGCTCGAGGAGGGCACGGTGCGCCCGGGCGATGCGCTGGAGGTCGTCGAATGAAAAAGCTGAGAGTCGAAGAGGCGGTCGGCCAGACGCTCTGCCACGATATGACGGCGATCCTGGAAGACGGCTTCAAGGGCGTGAAGTTCCGCCGCGGCCATGTGATACGCGAAGAGGATATCCCGGAGCTCAAGAAGATCGGCAAGGACCATATTTATGTCTGGGAGCCTGAGGCCGACGAGGTGCACGAGGATGACGCGGCGCTTTGGCTGACGCAGGAGCTCTGCGGCGACGGCGTGGTCTTCTCCGGCCCGTCTGAGGGAAAAATGACGATCAAGGCGTCGCGCCGCGGCCTGTTTGTGATCAACCGCGCCGGGCTCAAGGCGATCAACATGGTCGACGACTACACCGTTGCCACGATCCCGAACTATTACACGGTCGAAGAGGGCCAGAATCTGGCCGGTGCGCGCATCGTGCCGCTGGTGACCAGGCGGCGCAATGTGGACGCGGCGGTCGGTCTGGCGAAAAGGTACGCGCCGGTTTTGCAGGTGCTGCCGTACAAACCGCTCAAAGCGGGCGTCGTGATCACCGGCAGCGAGGTCTACTACGGCCGGATCAAGGACGCCTTTGAGCCGATTATGCGCGCCAAGCTGGCGTCGTACGGCGCGCAGATCCTCGATGTGATCAAGTGTCCGGACGATCTGGACCGCATCCTCGAGGCCATTGAGAGCCTTTGCCGGCAGGGTGCGGAATTGATTCTGCTCACCGGCGGCATGTCCGTCGATCCGGACGATCTGACGCCGACGGCGATGCGCATGAGCGGGGACGTGGTGTTTCAGGGCGTCCCGATGCAGCCGGGCAACATGCTCACGCTGGCGAAAAAAGGGGAGACGACGCTCATCGGCGTGCCGGGTGCGTCGATGCACTCGCCCAACACCAGCCTCGATGTGTTCCTGCCGCGAATTTTCGCGGGTATTCCGGTGAGCAAGGAAGAAGTGGAAGCCGGCGGGGAAGGCGGATTGTGCATGGGCTGCAAGGTCTGCACCTATCCCCGATGCTATTTTGGGAGGGCATAACATGTATACTGCAGCTGTGATTACCGTCAGCGACAAAGGCTCGCGCGGCGAGCGCGCCGACACCGGCGGCCCGCTGACGGCCGAACTGCTCCGTCAGGCCGGTTATGAGGTCGTGTACACGGCCATCGTCCCGGACGAACAGGCCGAGATCGAGCGGGAACTGATCAAAACGGCGGACGAGATCGACGCGGCGCTGACCGTCACAACCGGCGGCACCGGATTTTCGCCGCGCGATGTGACGCCGGAGGCGACGATTGCCGTGTGTCCGCGCATGGTGCCAGGCATCCCGGAGGCGATGCGCTATGCCAGCGCGCAGGTGACCAACCGCGCGATGCTCTCGCGCGCGCAGGCCGGAATTCGCGGCGGCACGCTGATCATCAACCTGCCGGGCAGCCCGAAGGCGATCCGTGAGAATCTGGAGGCGGTGCTTCCCGCGCTCGGCCACGGACTGGAGATCCTGCGCGGCGACGCAGGCGAATGTGCGGTCAAGTAAGGACGCTGTCCCGACACAATCAAAACGAGGCGCACGATGGGTTCTCGTAAAACAGGAAATCCGACCTGTCATAGGTCGGATTTTTTTTGAACTGGTGCGGCGCGGGGGTGGCAGCAGACGGGCGATCGAAGGTCGCCCCTACCGGCGCGGTTGGTGGCGCGGTGCGGGGACGAAGGGGAACGGATTGCCACGGCGCTTCGCGCCTCGCAATGACAAAGCTGGGAGCGGGATGCGTGAAGAAAGGGGCGCGGTGGAGGATCGGGGCAGGCGGGCGATCACAGATCGCCCCTACCGGTGTGATTGGTAGTGCAGAGGTGGTCGAGAAGAACGGATTGCCACGGCGCGATGCGCCTCGCAATGACAAATCTGGGAGTGCGGTGCAAGGATTTTTACTCTGCGTTCACAAGGCAATCATCGCGCGCTGATGCGAGTTTCTATGCAACAAAGCGACCAAGTCTGTCATTGCGAACCAGCGCGCACGCTGGTGTGGCAATCCGTACTCCCCGAGGG
>CAZUKJ010000097.1:2244-6058 GCA_964620855.1 uncultured Oscillospiraceae bacterium | reverse complement strand
GCACCGTGTTTGTGCCTTGCAAAACATTGATTTCACTGACTTTTTCAATGTTTTCTTATCTGGTACTCACTCATACGGGAGACTTTTATCATAATTGCAGAGCAAATCGTTCCATGGTATAATTTCCTCAAAGGAGGTAATCTGCATGAATTACGCGAAAAACAAAGGTCAAACCAAAAGCAAAATCGTCTCGGCCGCCTGGCGCCTTTTTTATGAAAAAGGATACGACAACACCACGGTTGATGAGATCATCGCAGTCTCCGGTACATCCAAAGGCTCATTTTATCATTACTTCGAGGGCAAGGACGCTCTGCTTAGTTCTCTCTCCTTTTTATTTGACGAGAAGTACGAAGAGCTGATGCAGACCCTTGATCCGGAAATGAATAGTTTCGACAAGCTGATGCACCTAAATCATGAGGTTTTCAGTATGATTGAAAACACCGTTCCTCTGGATCTTCTTGCCAGAATGTATGCAACACAGCTCATCACCCGTGGAGAAAAACACTTGCTTGACCATAACCGAGTCTATTACCGTTTACTTCGCCGCATTACCTCCGAAGGTCAGGAACGAGGACAGATCCGTTCTGATATTACCGTCAACGAATTTACAAAAGCATATGCCATGTGCGAACGAGCATTGCTCTATGACTGGTGTATCTGCAACGGTGATTATTCCTTAACAAGCTACTCCGCATCGATTTTACCGCTCTTTTTGAATGAATTTCGCGAAAAAGAATAAAAATATTATAATCCTTCTTGTATAAAATACAGAATTTAGTCTAGTTCAAAATGCCCTGATTTTCTTAGAAATTCATATTATACATGTCTTATTGTACAGGATATGGTCTATACCCCGTTCTGTATTGCTGTTCAGCGCATAGTGTGCTATATTGGATCACAACCAACAGCAAAAGAGAGAAGGTATGTAGTATGAACATTGGAGAACTGCTGGCATTTGTATTATATTTTGTGGTTGTCCTTGGAATCGGTATTTACTTCTTTGCCAAAAGCAAAGGCGGGAGCGACAAAGAATATTTTCTTGGCGGAAGAAAGATGGGCCCTTGGGTCACAGCTATGAGCGCGCAGGCGTCGGACATGTCCGGCTGGCTCCTGATGGGCTTCCCCGGCAGTTTGATCGCATTTGGCATGGGACAGCTTTGGATTGGAATCGGACTTGCATTGGGCACTGCAGCAAACTGGATCATTGTCGCAAGACGTCTTCGCCGTTTTTCCAAAGCATCCGGCGACGCCATTACACTGCCCCAATATCTGACCAACCGGTTTGCAACCAGCAATCCGATCTTGAAGATCGTCTCCGCGGTCATCTTCCTTGTCAGCTTCACGATTTATGTTGCCTCGGCCTTTGTTGCCGGACAGGCCGTCCTCTGTTCGGTTATTCCCTGGTTCTCGCAGGGACACGAAAATCTTGCGCTGCTTTTGTTTGCGGCAATCATTCTTGCTTATACATTTCTTGGAGGTTATAAGGCGGTTTGTTGGACTGATTTCTTCCAGGGGCTTCTGATGCTCGTAGCTGTGTTGGCCGTCCCGATCGTCATGGCTTGTACCGGCCGGTTTGATTCTTCCTACACCGGCGCATTTGCCGAAGGAGTCAGCGAATTCGTTACCAATCCGTTTTCTGCAAGCTGGACCGATATCATTACCGGTCTTTCCTGGGGTCTCGGCTATTTCGGTATGCCGCATATCATCGTTCGCTTTATGGGTATCGAAAAACCTTCGATGATCAAAAAAGCCTCCACCGTTGCAATCATCTGGGTCATCCTGACACTTGGCGCAGCGTCTGTTATGGCAATCCTCGGCAGAACGTTTATTCTCTCTGACGGCACTTCCCTTGCGGCAGCCATTCTTCCTGATGCCAGAAGCACAGTGTTTATCCGTGTTATTGAGGACATCTTCCCGAGCTTCATTGCCGGCTTGATGCTCTCGGCAATCATCGCAGCCTCTATGAGCACAGCAGACTCGCAGCTGCTTGTTGCCTCCTCGGCGTTCACCAGCGATCTTTATAAGCCGCTGATCCGCAAGAACAAAGCCAGCGACAAAGAGGTCGGAAATGTCAGCAGAATCGTTGTGGTTGTGATTTCCATTGTTGCCTACCTGATTGCAGCCAGCGATTCCGAATGGGCCAGTGACATCATGGCGATGGTTGAAAACGCATGGGGACTGTTTGGCGCATCCTTTGGGCCGGTTGTCATTCTGTCTCTGTTCTGGAAACGCCTGAATTATACCGGCGCAGTCTGCGGCATCATTGCCGGCGCGCTTGTTGATGTCCTTTGGCTGCTCTTCCTGACCGCAAAAACCAACATTTATGAAATCCTGCCCGGATTTGTAGTCGGTATGCTTGTCTCGGTGATTGTCAGCCTGATAACCGCGCCGCCCTCAAAAGAAGTCGAAGCCATTTTTACCAGAGCCACCGACCCGACAGTTGATGATTGAGCATATTTCTGCAGCCTCGGATCAAAGATTCGAGGCTGTTTTTCTTAATCCACAGAATTGACGCAGAGGTCAAAGTCCGCTATACTGAATACATCTTCAAAATCGGAGGAATTGGAATGTCTAAGCTTGATTTCTTAAATATTCTTGATCATAAAGAGCCTTCAAGGCTCGTCCAGCCAGAAGACGCGTTTATTGCATTTACCCCCGGCGAACATAACAGCGGCGGTACTGAAGAAAACGGCCTCGTCGTTGGCATGGATTGGTTCGGCTGCTCTTGGTCAGAATTTGGCCAGGGTGCACTTGACGGTGCCACCATCACGCCGGGAACACAGCGTCTGGAAGAACTCGAGGACTTCCCTTCCGCAATTCCAACAAAGCAGCAAATCCGTGCATTTGACTGGAAAGGCTATGCCGATCATGTTCTCTCTCGCTGCGACCGCAGCAAGCAGGTCGTACAGGTTCGTAGTCTTGTCGGTTTCTTTGAGCGAATGCATTGCCTGATCGGCTTCGAAAATGCGTTATGTGCATTTTATGAAGAACCCGAAACCGTTCACGCTTTTTTCCGTGCCATGCTGGAGTATAAAAAGGAAGTCGCCTCCTGCGTGGCGGAATACTTCAAGCCCGAGATTATGATTTTTGACGACGACTACGGTACTATGCGCGCCACCTTCATTTCCCCGGAAATGTGGCGTGAGTTCTTCCCGCCATACTGGAAAGAGTTGGTCGACCATGTGCATAGTCTCGGCATGAAATTCGAACTTCATTCCTGCGGCTATATTACGCCGCTGGTCGGCGATTTCGTCGGCCTGGGAATGGACATCCTGCAGCCGCTTCAGACCAATAATGACTTAAAATTCATCAAAGAAACTTACGGTAAGGACCTGATTCTCCGACTCGCGATCTTCGACAAGCAGATGAGCGCAATCAACAGCGCCGAAGAAGAGATCCGTGCACAGATGCAGGAGTGGTTCCGTACGCTGGCACCTGGAGGCAACTTTATCTCCGATCTTGTTCCGATCGATGATCCGTATTATCGAATTCTTCGTGAAGAACAGGATAAATTTGAAGCAGAGTATTACCATTTGACCTAAAACATTCCCCGGCAGAGGACTCTCTGCCGGGGAATTCTTTTAATCCAACGGGATCATCGCTTCATGCAGACGATCTGTGATCGCACCGCGAAATACAGCTGTCGCATGATTGTGCAGCGTATTTAAGCCGCCGACGGCAAGATTAACCGCCATTGTACCGTTCATTGACAAATCCTGATCCAATATAAACCGAGCTTCCTGATTCACCATCTTTCCGCCGCGTCGAAGAAGGCCGGGGCCTGCGTGCAGTTTCAGTCTGCAGCCATGAGATA
>CAZUKJ010000097.1:0-2234 GCA_964620855.1 uncultured Oscillospiraceae bacterium | reverse complement strand
ATCATTTCCATATCCAAAGAATTCTTTGTTACTGCCGCTTCATTGATATCTTCATCGTTGAGCACACCAAGGTAAACCGGTTGGATCAATTCATTCCACCGGTATCCCTCAAGGTCAAGCGCGTTTCTGGAAAATGCGTTCACATATCGCAACCCGATGCGTTCAAATGCAGACGGCTGATACAGCTCTATAAATGTTGCAAGCGGCTTATCCAGCCGCAGAGCAAACTCTTCCCAGGATGTATAGGCCGTCGTGGAGAGTGCAATAAACGAATTTGTCAGATTCAGCTTCCATTTACCGTCAATCGATAGAAAATTGTAGTTCGTCACCGGTTTTTGCGCTTGAAGTTGTACGCTTGCAGCATTTGCACCTATAATTTTCTGGGCCGGATGTTCTGTTGCGGCAATATATTTGGGAAACTCCGCACGAATACGCTCCTGAAAAGCAGCCGGTTCATTTGAAGAAATCGACAGAATCGTCGGAAAACGAAGTTGACAGATCACTTCCATCAGCTGCGGTCTGGCGTAGCGGCAGCGTGATGCATCGGAAAACAGCATAAATTAGCCCCCTTTATCCGATATTTTATCCCGAACGCTGAAAAAAGTCAACGAAAGCGGCGAAGGCTATTTGCCTTCGCCGCAAAATTTAATCAATATCGCTCACGATCTTCTCCGGTTTCTTGTCGAGCTGGTCCGGATGCATCAGACAGCGCCGAATGCACTTCAGTCCGGCTGCATAATAAAATCCATCGCAAATGCGTTCGTCGGTAACAACAGTAAAATCGACGTATTTCTTTTTCACGATCGTACCATCCGCTTCCACTTCATTGACGCGGCGTTTCGCACCAAACGACAGGAACACCGGCAAATTGCCGAAGTCATACAAGTGATGATAGATCGGCGGAATACCAAGAGACCCCATCGAAGTAATAAAGAACGATCCGTGGAACGGACTCAGGCGAAGCAGCATCTTCGGAAGCATACCGAAGTAATCCAGCAGCTTCAGCAGCCAGACAAAAAACTTCAAGAAGATACTCGGTATGGACGAGATCACACCGGCGAGGTTATCAAAACCACTGTTCAGCGGGGTGTTTTTAACCTCTTCCACAGCAGCGTTAAACTGATTGTAAACATCATCGGCCGTAGCATCCGGCGTAAAGATCAGATTGATGACCGTATCCGGAGAATTCACGGACATTTCCTTCTTAATGGTCATTTCGATCTCAACATTATGTCGGGCATAGACCTTCTGCCCGGAAAGGAAACGATTCAGGCCGGGGTACTGAGAAACCGCGCGAATATAGGCAGCAACGAAAACATGCTGAATACCGAAATTCGACAATCCCTCTTTCCGCTTACGACGGATATACCGCTCCATCTCCGTGATCTCAACACTGTCGCGGATAAAGTTGGATGAACCATTGCGGTGCACCATAATGTACGGCGAGACCATTGCCATTGGAGACAGCGTCCGGATGCGGCGGCCATCGAAACGATCACCCCAGGTCGGATAATACGTTCCATCGTTCGGGCGGCGCTTGAGCGCAAACAGCAGGCACAAAACTGCAGCCATAATGCCAAGCACCGGAATCTCAGGAATCCACTGCTCCAGCGTGTTGAAATGATAGATTGCATAATCTTCAACAAAGATATGGAACAGCAGCGGCAGCAAGAACGAAAGAATGCACAGCAGCTTATGCTTCATTTTACCGGAAATCGTTCTGTAATACAGAACCCCGATCACAAGATAAAGCAGCCAGCACAGCAGATGGTGCCACAGTGAGAACGACATGGCACGGTACGCAAAGCTGATGCATCCAAGCACGACCGGAATTGTCGTACGATAGATGCGCGTCGGCCCATAAGCGAACATCAGCAGCACGAACAAAAGCATTGAAAAGACCGGCAGGAAAATTTGAAACACGAACATTGTGGAGCTGGAAACTCCATAGAGAATGTAATCAATGACGCGAATCACTGCAGATCCAATCATCAGTACGGCTGACAGCCAGACAAACGGGTTGGAACGCTCAATGTAGTAATTTACTCTCTTTTCCATGTTTCAAATTATAGCACTAAAGGGGTGTTTTTGCAAGCAGCAGCAACACTTTGTCGAATTTTGTTGTAAAATACATCGACAGAATTATATTTTAAAAGAGTATTGAATCTTTCGAGTCCCTTGGATAGAATAGAAGAATCAAAACAGCCGCCACCCAAATGGGTGACGGCTGTTTT
>CAZUKJ010000096.1:0-6085 GCA_964620855.1 uncultured Oscillospiraceae bacterium | reverse complement strand
TCAGCACAATGAACAGCGTCAGCGGCGCCAGCATGGCGTAGAAAAACTGGGGCAGGTATGCACCGAAATAGGTTTCCAGCTGATCCACGCCTTCTACTGCTACCTGCACCACCTCGGAAGTTTGTACCTTCTCCTTATAGGCGGTGCCAAGCCGCAGCAGTTTGCGATAGATCATTTCACGCAGAGTCTTTTTTACCGCTTTGGAGCTGAGATAGCCCATGCGGCTTGCCAGGGTCGCACAGAGAAAGCGAATCACCACGGCCACCGCAGCAACAACTGCCGTAATGCCGATTTGTTTTCCGCCAGCGCTCCCCTCATAGAGCTTCTGCAGTAGATGGGCTACGGCTCCCATCATCGTAATATTCGATGCCAGAGAAACCCACTGGCAGACTACGTTTCCGGCAATGTATTTTTTACTTTCCCTGACTGTGCCGATCAGCCTCTTGTTTATCATCATATTTAAAACCTAACCATTCAAAATATTTCGCATGTTATCGAAGTTAGAAGTGCCTAATCGTCATGGTTTAATAAAAGGCCTCCTGTCGGAAGCTGTTAGCGGAGTCTAACTCGCGGCTTGAATAGTAAGCGACGACTCTAATCAAACACACGGTTAGAGGTCGCTAATTCCTCCAATATAACATAGCAAAAAAGTGCGATGAAGTCAATGTAATGAATCCCCGGCGCCAATATCAGTACGCAAGGTTTATGATCGAAAAATAACGCGCCGCCCGTAAGATATCTCCCACAGGCGGCGAATCGAACTTCCATCCGACCATGTTTTTTGCGTCATGAACCATCTGATGCAGCGCGCTTAGGCTTGCGGAATAATTCCGAGATTCCGACAAGGATCAGAAAGCCGCCGAAAAAGCGCTGAAGCAGACCGGCGTCGATACGAGTTGCAAGATTCGCGGCAAGTCCTGCCGCAGCGCAGCCGGACAGCGCTGTCGGCACGACGAGCTTCCACTCAACCTGACGATTTTTTGTGTGCAGGATCAGCGCCGCGCCCGCAGTCGGGAGGAAGTAGAGCAGATTCACTCCCTGCGCCGTTTTCTGCGCGATCGAGCACACTGCGGTCAGCCAGACCATCAGTACAGATCCGCCGCCGATCCCGAATCCGGAGACGATGCCGCAGAGCAAGCCCACGGCGCAGGCAATCAAAAAGTTCACCATAGCAGACGAATACCTCCCCAAAGGATCAAAAGTCCGAGCGCCTTGTGCAAAAAGGCTGCCGATACCTTTTGAAACAGCAGCCCTCCGATCAGCCCGCCGAAAAAGCCGCCGATGAGATAGGGAAGTGCCAGAGCAAAGTCCACTGCTCCGTTCATCTGGTAAACAAACAAGGAGACCAAACTCAGCGGAAGGATAATACTCAGCGCCGTTGCAAACGATTTTTTGTCCTCGAGATCACACCATCGAACCAAAAGCGGAACGAGGATCATACCGCCGCCGGCGCCGAACAGTCCGTTGGCGGCGCCGGCCATCAGTCCGATTGCAACGCACTTTACATAGAGCTTGTTCAAAGGAAATCCCCCTTACTTGCTGTTAGTTTGAGCGAGTAAGGGGGATTTCTTGCATCGGAATTGGATTGTGGAGCAATAAAAAGCAGGCGCACCGCCTGCGCGGTACGCCTGCAATGGATTATTTCATGAAACGGGCGCCGAAGCCGCCTTCTTCCACTTTGTAGCTGGAGGCGAACGCTTCATACCACTCGCTGTAGTCCTCGCTGCGAAGGGCTTCGTCGAGGAGCGTCTCGCGGTAGTTGCTGCCTTCGCCGACGTAGTACATGATGTGGTAGCCGTAAGACGAGGAGACGATATCGACATCGCCCGCCTGACGGGTTGCATCGAAGCACCAGTTCTCGAAGGAAGAGACCATCTGGCCCTTGTAGACATCCTCGTACAGACCGCCGTTGGTGTTCGAACCGGTGTCGGTGGAGTAGGTCTCAGCCAGTGCGGCAAAAGCGTCTTCCGTCTGCGCGCCGGCAAGGTACTCGTTGAGGATCTCTTCGGCGTCTGCCAGAGCGGACTGCATGGCCATCTCTTCGGCCAGCGCGGTGGCTTCTTCATCCTCGTTGCCGTCTTCGTCGGTGATGATTTCAACATCGGCCGGCTCAATCAGAATGTGACGGACATTGACGGTGTTGTAGTCGTTGTCCTGACGCTCGGAAAAGTAGACGACATAGAAGCCGGCGTCATCGGAAAGAACGGTGGTGTCACCGGCAGTGCGGCTGGAATCAAAGAGCCACTCGGCCATAGAGCCAAGGGTGGAGGAGACGGTGGAGTACGAAGCGCTGCTGTAGCTCGCGGTCACATCGCTTTCGGCATAATCGGCATAGGTTTTGCCGGACTCGAGCTCTTTGTCCATTGCGAGCAGGTACGCATAGCCGATGAAGTCGGTTTCGCTGCTGCCGACAGCGGCGACCATGGCGTTGGCAGCTTCCTCAGCGGCGGTCATCGCAGCTTCGGAATCTTCGCCGTCTTCAGCCTCGCCGCTGAGATAATAGGTACGGTAAGCGACGGAGTCAAAGCTGACAACATTATCGGCATAGTAGGCGAGCAGCTCGTCGGTGGTGTAGCTGAAGCTGGCGAGCTTGACTTCGGCGTATTCGCTGGCGATGTACTGCAGCTCGAGGAATTCACGGTACAGGTCGGTGTCGACACCGGTGCCGTAGAGGGCGTTCAGATAGCTGTCAGCGGAGCTGTAGCCATAGGTAGTGGCATAGAGGCTGAGGGTCTCGATCTCGGTTTCAATCTCGGCGAGGAGCTCGTCGGAAAGAACAAAGCCGTCTGCCTCGGCGGCGTCGGCCATCGCGTAGGCCCAGATGATGCTGTCACCGATCATGCTGTCTGCAACGGAGTCGAGATAGTCTGCCCAGGTGGTTCCGGTGGTCGCATCATAGTACTGCTCAGACAGCGCAGTATCGGTGCTGATCAGACCATAGTAGCTGTAGGTGTTGTAATAGTTGCTGTAGATGCTGCCGTAGAATGTGTTGTACATCGCCGGGGAGACATTGTGGCCGCCAACGGTCACAGCGGTCGAATGGGTGGCGAAGAAGCCGGTATTGACCATCATGATGAGAACGAAGGCAATGACAAAGACGACGACAAGAGCACCGTACAGAATATGCTTCAGGTTAACGCGGGACTTTTTTTCAACGGGGGTTGCTGCGCTCGACGCGGCCTGCGCCTGGCGTTTTTTCTTTTCGCGGGATGCGCTCATGGTTAGGTTCCATCCTCTCAAAATAATACTGATTGTGCAATCGATCCGATTCCACATAATACGATACCGTAGCATTATAGCGGATTTCACCGGATGATGCAAGCACAGATTTTTTCAGCATTGTGCGTAAAGACAAAATTCACAATTTGTTCAGGACTCTGCCGATGGATACGAAGTATCATAAGTGCGGAAAAAGGCGTTCACGCGTGAAACTTTGCCTGCAGCGGTTTGTTATGTGGCAAAAAAAGAGTGCTGCAGTTTGCAGCACTCCCGTTCATGCAGACAAATCCCCACTTCGGCCGTGCGAACCCAGTTATAACCTGCACGAAATCGGCAGGTGGGGTGCCTCCCTGTGTGTTCATCGCTTCCAACGTCCAGCCGCGGTCAAAGCCGGGCCGGGAGGCCTGCAATCCCACGCAGGAGTGATCCGGCGCCCCGTTAGTATGATGTGGGTTAAAAAAAGGCCCGTCACGCACCAAGCAGGGAATCTGTCTTATTCTTCTTCAAACTCGTCGTCTTCGTCCATCATGTCGGAAAACAGCTCGTAAACGGTTTCAAGCTCTGCGTCGTCTTCGATCGTGCAGAGGATCTCCTCGCCGTCTTCGACCACGACCTTCAGAATGTTGACTTCCAGCTCTTCCTCCTCATCGGCGGGGTTGGCCGGGGTCACGATCAGGTATTCGGTGCCGGCGTACTCAAGTCGGCCGAGAACTTCGATCTCATAGCTGACGCCGTCATCGTCCGTAATGGAGAGAAAATCATCTCCGAACAATTCACTCATTGGTTGTGTTCCTCCGTTGTTTATGCTACTTGCATTGTAATGCGCGAGGGCATGAAAATCAAGAGGTTTTTTCCGCCGAGTTTTGTGGATTTTATGAGCAGTAGTCTTCGGTTGCCGTGGTTAGTTCAGATAAACTGCCGAAAAAAAGTCCGTTTTCGAGCTGTCGGCGGTCATCTGCAGGCAAAAATGACACCGCCGCATCGGTGCGCCGGAGCAGCGTACCGGAGGCAGCGTCGAAAACACATACCGTGCCGTTGTCGGCGCGGAGAATAAATCCGGCGGACAGCACGGCGGCAAGCAGGCAGATCGGTTTATAACATCGCATGTGGATCACCATGCATAGTCTGCCTGACTTTCCGAAAAATATCAGCGGGAATTTTCACAAGTTCGAGGGAATAAGTTGACAGATATGTTATAATGATAGAATCAATCATTATGACCATCTTTGCAGCCGGTATGCGGCTGGTTCAGATTTTAATCCAGAAAGGCGGGACGGCTATGGCTTCGCAGGGCGGCCGTGTAAAACACGGGTTTGCAGTTGCGGGAAAAGTGATTGGCACTCTGTTTTTGGTCGGATTTTTGACCGTGCTTATTTTCCTGTGTATTTTTGTCGTATATATCAAAACTGATCTTGCGCCGCAGACAGACTTCGCTGTCGACGGGTTTTCGCTCGACCAGACTTCCGTTATATATTATTATGATGATGACACCGGTTCATATCGGGAGCTTCAGAAGCTCTATGGTTCGGAAAACCGAACCTGGGCCAGTTTTGCAGAGATTCCGAGCGATCTGATTTTCGCCTGCATTTCCATCGAGGATAAGCGCTTCCTCGAGCACGACGGCGTTGACTGGCTGCGTACGGCCAAAGCGTCGCTGAATATGTTCCTCGGCGGCTCGTCGACCTACGGCGCTTCGACGATCACCCAGCAGCTGATCAAGAACCTGACAGACGAGGACGAAGTCACAGTACGCAGAAAGCTCGTCGAGATCCTTCGCGCGCTGGAGTTTGAGAAGACGAACTCGAAAGACGATATCATGGAGTGGTATCTGAACACGATTTATCTCGGCGAGGGCTGCTATGGCGTCAAATCTGCCGCAGAGGTCTACTTCGGAAAAGAATTGAGCGATCTGACTGTTGCAGAGTGCGCCAGCCTGATTGCCATTACGAATAACCCCTCGATCTACGACCCTTATATCAATGAGGAGAAGAACATCGAGCGCCAGCGCATTATCCTGTATGAGATGTACGATCAGGAGTATATTGACCGCTCTGAGTATGAAGAAGCCATCAATCAGGAATTGATCTTCACCAACGGCTCCGGAAGCTCCGACGCAGACGGAGACAGCGAGTACTATTCCTATTTTGTCGATCAGGTCATCCGTGATGTTGTCAGCGACCTGATGAAGCAGACCGGCTTCGACTACAATACGGCCTACCAGATGGTGCTCTCCGGCGGCTACAAGATCTACTGCACCATCGATCCCGAGGTACAGGCGGCTGTCGACGAGATCTATACCGATCTGAGCAACATCCCGGATACCGAGAGCTATCAGCAGCTGCAGTCCGGCATTGTCATTGTGGACAATGAGACGGGCGATGTGGTCGCGCTGGCCGGCGGTGTCGGTGAAAAGAGCGGATCGCTCTCGTGGTCGCGTGCGACGCAGTCGACGCTCTCGCCCGGTTCGACGATCAAGCCGCTGGCGGTCTATGCCCCTGCGCTCGATCTCGGCCTCATTACGCCGGCGACGGTCTATGATGACACGCCGTACTCGTTTACCGATTCTTCCACATGGCCGAAGAATACCGACCGGATCTACCGCGGTCTGATGACCGTTACGCAGGCACTGGAACGCTCGACGAATACGGTCGCAGTCAAAATCTGCGATGATGTCGGCGTGGAGTACAGCTACACTTTTGCCAAAGAGCAGCTGGGCCTTTCGACGCTGGTTGCAGAGCGTGTCATCGGTGAAACGGTGTATACCGATGTCAGCATTGCGCCGATGGCTCTGGGCGGCCTGACAAACGGCGTCACGATCAAAGCCATGACGGCAGCCTATGCAACCTTTGCCAACAACGGCGTCTAT
>CAZUKJ010000095.1:0-6390 GCA_964620855.1 uncultured Oscillospiraceae bacterium | reverse complement strand
GTGCCGTCGGGAATGACTGAAAACAGTTCCGGACCACAAGCATGTGCTTGTGGTCCGGAATCTATGTTGTCTTATTCGGACTCCGCTTTTCGCAGCGCTCCCTTTCAGGAAGCAATTTGCTCCCTGTAAAGCATTGCCCGCGGGTGGCTTTGTGTCTATGATTACAGTTCGATGGCGGCAAAGAAACCGTCGCGGGTGGCGTTGAGGATCTTGCCTGCCTTGTTGGCATCACCGATGACACGGAACTCGTTGATCTTCTCACCGAATGTGTACGCTTCCGCCGTCAGGCCCTTCATGCCGGCCGCGAGAACGACGGTATCGCACGCAAAGCTGACCTCGCCGTCCGGGCCAAGGCACTTAACGCCGGTTGGAGTGATCTCGGTGCAGCGGGTGTTTGTGTAGAACTGAATGTTCTCGCGATCGGTCAGCTGATGCATAATGGCCTCGCGCGGCGCCTGCGCAGCGTCACGCGCGATCTTGTCGGTCATTTCAACCAGAACGACCTCGCGGCCGAGCATTGCCAGATGGATCGCCGTCTCTGCGCCGATCAGGCCGCCGCCAAGCATGACAACCTTCTGGCCGACGCGGCTCTCATGGCCGCTGACATCGCAGCCAAAGACAACATTCTCACCATCCACGCCGGGGATCGGCGGAACAATCGGCTCTGCGCCGATGGCTACAAGCAGCGCATCGGGGTTGAGCTCCGCAGCGCGTTCCGGCGTCATCTCGGTGTTCATATGTACGGTAATGTTCGGATTCTTGAGCACCATGTGCGCCATGCGGTCGCGGAAAATGCGGATATCCGACTTAAAGCTCACATAGTCGGCAAAGCTCAGCGCGCCGCCAAGGCGGTCGCTCTTTTCATAGAGCGTGACCTTGTGGCCGCGCTCGGCAGCTGTCAGCGCAGCCTGCATGCCGCACGGGCCGCCGCCGACAATCACAACATTCTTGGAGACAGCCGCCTTCTGTTTCCACTCCGCCTTCTCGCCCTCGAAGCCGACGGTCGGGTTGATCGAGCAGCGGAACAGGCGCTGCGGCTGACGGGCGGAAGAATCCTGACAGTAGTTGCAGCGGATGCAGTGCAGGATCTCGTCTTCGCGGCCCTGCATCGCCTTCTTCGGCAGGTCATGGTCTGCAACCAGCGCACGCGCCATATAGACGACATCGGCACGGCCGCCGGCAATGATCTTTTCCAGCTCGGTCGGCTGTGCAAGCGCACCAACGGTGGAAACCGGGATAGAGACGGCCTTTCTGACCGCTTCCGCGAGGTAGACGTTGACGCCGCGCGGCAGGAAGAGCTGCGGCGACATGCGCTCGGCCGTCTTGGCGTGGTGGACGCCGCCGCACGAGACGCTGATCATATCGACGCGGCTCTCGATGGCCTTGCAGATCTCAACAACCTCTTCAAGCTCCAGACCACCCGGGATCGGCTCGCAGCCGGAGATGCGGATATCGAGCGGGAAGGCGCGGCCGACGCGCTCACGGATGCGGTCGAGCACCATCAGCGGGAAGCGCAGGCGGTTTTCGAGCGAGCCGCCGTACTCATCGTCGCGGCGGTTGAACAGCGGAGACAGGAACTGATGGATCAGCCAGCCGTGACCGAAATGAATCTGCGCCATGTCGAAACCGGAATTTTTCAGGATCTCCACCGAGTTGGCAAACTCGTTGGCGACGTCCTCCATCATCTCAAGCGTCATCGGAACGACGATCTCGCCGTCGCCGCGGTTGAAGCCCATATCGTTCGGATATTTGCTCGGGCCCATCGGCATCTGGCCGTTGTTGAAGGCCGGGGGCGAGAAGGCGCCGCCGTGGGAGACTTCGACGGAGATCTTTGCGCCGTAGCGGTGCGCAGCCTCCGTGATCTGGAAGTACGAGCGAAGCATGCGCGGATCACCGAGCATGGTCATATCCACGTGCGTCTTGCCGTGACTGGTGCCGACGACGGACTCACCAAGCGTAATCAGGCCGGCGCCGCCGCGGGCGACTTCCTCAACGAGAGCAACATTTTCGGTCGGATAGCCGCCGTCCGGGTGCTGTTTGGTAAAGGACATCGGCGCAAGGGCGATGCGGTTTTTCAGCGTGATTGTACCGACCTGAAGCGGAGAAAACAGATGCGGATAGTTTTTCATGGTGAAACAGACCTCTTTCCCAAATAGTTTTTCAGTGGAATGATAGCCGGAAGCCGTCTCGATGTGCCGAGACTTCCGACTCTGGAAAAATAGGAGGTCTCGCTACTGTGAGACCTCCTGTTTGATTTTGCGCTCCATGGCGCGATTGGACTTCTTTTGTGCTTGCGCGCTGCGATCAGAGCGAGCAGCCGTTGTCGACGGTAATCACCTGGCCGGTGACGCACTTAGAATCGTCGCTGGCAAAGTACAGGCAGGCATAGGCCTGATCCTCGGCAGAGACTTCCGGAATCGACAGATCCATGTGCGCGTTGCAGACGGCGGCGAACTCGCTGTCAAATGTGGCGATCTGATCCGGGGTGTTCAGCGCAGTCGGAGTCGGGCCGGGGCAGATCGCGTTGGCGCGGATGCCCTTGCCGGCATACTGAATGGCGAGGTTGGTGGTCAGACCGAGAACGCCGGTCTTGGCAGCGGTGTAGGCTGCGCCGGAGTTGCCGCGGACGGCGCCGATCGAAGAAACGTTGATGATCGAGCCGCTGCCCTGGGCTTCCATGTAGCGCAGGACCTGACGGGACATGTTATAAACAGAGGTCAGGTCAACATTGATGACATGCTCCCACCAATCCGGCTCGCAGCGGGAAACCGGGCGGTGCTTGTCTGCAATACCGGCGTTGTTCACCAGAATGTCGACTCTGCCGAACGCCTCGACAGCAGCGTCAGCCAGACGGCCGCAGGCTTCATAGTCGGAAACGTCGGTCGCAACGGCGATCGCCTGACCGCCGGCTTCGATGATCTGCTGGCGGACTTCCTCGAGCATCTCGGGACGACGGGCAGCCAGAACGACATTCGCGCCCTCCGCGCCGAACAGCAGCGCAGTCGCCTTGCCGATGCCGGAGTTGGCGCCGGTGATAATCGCGGTCTTACCGGTTAAACGATTCATAATTCGAGATCTCCTCTCAATGTATTTCAATTCCTCTTCTATTATAGCGGTCTGTGAATACTTTGCAAGTCCAAAACTTTTGCTGACGTTGTAAAAAGGCCCTGTGTTTGATATAATGAATGCACCCCGTTTCGCAGGAAACGACCGTACGCTCCAGGGAATTCATCTGCCAACTGTATCAAAACGAAGATCGGAGAATCGCTTATGAATCCATATTATCCGCATTTGTTCGAGCCGCTTACCATCAAGCGTACCACCTTGAAAAACCGCATTTTCTCCGCGCCGACCATGATGTCTCACATGCCCTACAGCGGCCGGCCGGACACGTCCTTTATCGCTTATTATGCCGAAAAGGCACGCGGCGGCGCTGCCGTTGTCACCATTGGCGACACCCCGGTCGACCGGGAGCATGCCGCGACCAATCCGCGCTCGTTCGCCATCACAGCGGAAAATCAGCCCATGCTGGCCGAGATCGCATTGGCCATCCATGAAGCCGGTGCACTCGCCTCCCACGAACTCAATCACGGCGGCAATGTTGCCGTTGCAGAGGCGAATTTCGGTGACGAAAACTGGGTCGCATGGGGGCCTGTCGACGCAGTGCGGCCGCGGGACGGTCAGAAGATCCACGGCATGACAGAGGCAGAAATGCAGCTCGTTGCCGACCGCTATGCCGACTGCGCCGAAATCCTCCAGCGCGCAGGCTACGACATGGTCCTGCTGCACGGCGGCCACGGCTGGCTGCTTGACCAGTTCATCTCCCCGCTTTACAACACCCGTACCGACGAGTACGGCGGCAGCATTGAAAACCGCGCCAGATTCCCGCTGATGGTCATCGACCGCGTCCGCGCGCGCTGCGGCGAGGACTTTCTGATCGAATACCGCCTTTCCGGTGCGGAGAAGATCGAAGGCGGTCTGGAAATTGAAGAAGCGATTGAGTTTGCCAAGCTGCTCGACGGCAAGGTCGACATCATCCACGTCTCTGCCGCGCTCGACACCGAGCACGCGCAGGCCGTCCATACTCACCCGACCATTTTCCTGCCGCACGGCTGCAATGTCCACTACGCCGAAGCCATCCGCGCCGCCGGCGTCAAAACTCCGGTCGCCACGATCGGCGCGATCTCCGACCCGGAAATGGCCGAGGAGATTCTCGCCTCCGGTAAAGCCGACATTGTGGAGATGGTTCGCGCTCTCATTGCCGATCCTCATCTTCCGGAAAAGGCCCGCCACGGAAACGCGGAGGACATCACGCCCTGTCTGCGCTGTCTTGACTGCCTGACCGGTCTGCACAACGGCAACAATTTCACCTGCGCCGTCAATCCGTCGGCCGGTCGGGAGGATCGCCACCGCAACACCATCCACCCGGCGGCCTGCTCGCGGAAGGTGCTTGTTGTCGGCGGCGGCCCCGGCGGCATGAAAGCCGCCATCACCGCTTATGACCGCGGTCACACCGTCACGCTGGCAGAAGCTGCCGATTCGCTCGGCGGCCTGCTGCAGTTCACTGACCACGACGATCTGAAGCTCGACCTGCGCCGTCTGAAGAACCACCTGATCTGTCAGGTGAAAAAGCGCGATATCGAAGTCAAACTGAATACCACCGTCACGCCGGACTTCATTCAAGACGGCGGCTATGACGCGGTGATTCTGGCGGTTGGTTCTTCTCCGGCTCGCCCGCCGATCCCCGGTCTGGACGATCCGACCGTTCTGCACGCTTCCGCGGTCTACGCAAACCCGGACCGACTCGGCAAGCAGGTCGTCATTCTCGGCGGCGGTCTGGTCGGCTGTGAGGCCGGTTTGTTCCTTGCCGGCCGCAATCACGATGTTACCATCGTTGAGCTGCAAGAGGAGCTCGCACCTGACGCCAACTGGATGCACAAAGAAGGCATGATGCAATCATTTGCCCAAGCGCCGATCACCTGCCGCACCGGTCTGCAGGTCTCCCGCATCGAGCCGGGCAAAGGCGTTTTTGCCATCAACCGCGACGGCGCAGAAGAATGGATCGCCGCCGACAGCATCGTCTACGCGCTGGGTATGCAGCCGAACCGGCAGACTGTGGCAAAGCTGCAGGACATCTGCCTCGACACCTGCGCCATCGGCGACTGTGTGCGCGCCCGCAAGGTGCGCTATGCCATGGCGGAGGGCTATTGGGCCGCGATCCGATTGGCCTGAGCGCTGCCGCTCTGATTTGCAATGTTTTTCGGGGGCTGCCGCAGATTTGCGGCAGCCCTTTTTTCGCTTTGTTTGAATTGCTGTGCAAACCGTGGTATAATAACTGTGAAAGCAATTATGATACCACTTAATCGATCAAACACAAAGGAGGATTGGTCTATGAATTCCCATTATCAGGTTGTAATCCTGGGCGGCGGCCCGGGCGGTTATACAGCCGCGCTTTACTGTGCCCGTGCAGGCCTTTCCACACTGGTTCTGGAAAAGCTCTCTGCCGGCGGCCAGATGGCCACGACTGAACAAATTGACAATTATCCTGGCTTTGACGAAGGCATTGACGGCTATGATCTGGCTGAGCGGATGCAGCGCGGCGCCGAGCGCTTTGGCGCAGAAACCGAATATGCCGAGGCGACCGGCGTCGACCTGCTCGCCGCGCCGAAGCGCATTGACACCAGCAGCGGCACCGTCACCGCCGACGCCGTCATTCTTGCAACCGGCGCCGGTCCGAAGCTGCTCGGTCTTGCGCGCGAAGATGCGCTGCGCGGACGCGGCGTGTCGTACTGCGCGACCTGTGACGGTATGTTTTACCGCAACAAAGCCGTCGCCGTTGTCGGCGGCGGAAACACCGCAGCCGGTGACGCGCTGACGCTGGCCAAGCTCTGCAGCAAGGTCTATCTGGTGCACCGCCGCGACAGCCTGCGCGCTTCACACAGCTACCTCGCCCCGCTCGAGAGTGCGGAGAATGTAGAATTCGTATGGAATTCCGCCCCGGCTGCCATTGAGGGCGACGAGCGCGTAACCGGCCTGACCGTCAAAGACGTCAACACAAATGAAACGCAGACGCTGCCGGTCGACGGTGTGTTCGTCGCAATCGGCCGCACGCCGGACACCGCGCTCTTTGCCGAACAGGTTGCGCTCGACGAGAGCGGCTATCTCGACGCCGGTGAGGACACCCGGACAAACATTCCCGGCGTGTTTGCCGTTGGCGACGCCAGAACGAAGCAGGTCCGTCAGGTGATCACCGCCTGCGCCGACGGCGCAGTAGCGGCACAGGGCGTGGAAGAATTCCTCTCCGGCCTGAACTAAACCCCTTAACCACCCTGCAGAAAGGGCGGTACGCATAAGACAGTTAACAGGCACAGCAGTTTGATCTGCTGTGCC